>CAKZQH010000014.1 GCA_937139565.1 uncultured Nitrospiraceae bacterium
AACAGGGATATAAATTTTAAAAGTTGTGCCCCTTCCGAGTTCACTTTCAACCTGAATTGTGCCACCTAATTTTTCTAAAATATTCTTAACAATGCTCAATCCAAGTCCTTTGCCCTCTCTCTTCAAAGTAAAAAAGGGATCAAAAATTTTATCTAAAAATTCAGGAGGAATGCCAGGTCCATTATCCTTTAATATTACTTGGAGATACTTACCCTGAAAAATTCCCTTAATGTCTCCTTTATTAAAAATCTCCTTTATTGAAATCTCTATCTCTCCTTCATTTTTCATAGCCTGTTTTGCATTAACAACTAAGTTCTGGAAGATGCGATAAATCTGTCCACTATTAGCATAAATCTTTGGTAAAGGATCATCATAGGAGACTCTAAATTTTATATTTGTGCCATCTAAAATAAACTCAAGACAATTATTTATTATTCGCACTATATCCACATATTCCCTTTTTGTTACATAATCAGCGCTTAAATCTCTAAGTTCTTCAATGATATTAGCCATGGATTTTGTAGATTCAAGCATTCTTTCAATTATTTTTTTATTTTTTTCTTCAACTATTGTTTCTCTTAAAAGTGAAAGATTCCCTGTTAAAACAAAAAGATAGTTATTGAAGTCATGAACGATTCCTGAAGAAATCCTCGTAATTAAATCCATTCTCTCAACTTTCTTAGCAAGCTCTTGTCTTTGAATTATCTCAGAGGCATCCTTTATGGTAATCACATCTCCAAATTTTACATTATTTAAAATTATCGGATGTTCCACATATATAACAGGTATTTCTTTTTTTCCTGTTGTTAAAATCTTATATTCTGGATTTGGATGATCTTTAAGGCTGATAATGTCAGTCAATCTTCTTCCAAAAGCTTCTTCTTCAGATATTTCAAGAAGTTTTAATGCCTCTTTATTTATGTGTTTTATCTTACCTTGCACATCTACATAAAATAATCCCATATCTAAAGCATTAAAAGCGATTCTTCTTTCCTCAGCTTCCTCTGCAATGGATATAAAAAGTCTTCTTATGTTTTCTAAACTTCTTACTGTAACAGTGTGAAAAATAAAGGAAAGAACAATTACTGCCAGGTATAAAATATACTTATAGTTATCGAATAAATTTAGAGATACAAAAGACGCAAGATACCATTCTTCAGATAAGATACTTTCCTTTATGAGTTCCAATCTTTCGCCATTAAATTCAAAGGTATTATTACCAATCTGTTTGAAAGGAGATAGCCTGACCGCATCATTACCGAAAACTTTTTCACTTTGAAGTCTTTCAATCTGGGTTTGAGAAGGATTTAGAATAAACCTATCCTTTAAATCTTCCCTACCTATAAGCACTGCTCCTGATGAGTGCATTAAAAAGGCATTTTCGCTTGCTATCTGATTTTTAAAATTTTTGCTTATATCAAATTGAGCTACTATAACTCCTAAGATTTCATTTTTATCATAAACAGGAGAAGCAATTCTTATATCATCTCTTTTTGTAAAAACGCCTCTACCAATGAAAACTGAAAGATTACCCTCTATTGCTTCTCGAAAATATTCTCGGTAATTTAATTTTTGATTTAACATAATGTCTCGATATTCATAGGAACAACCCTTTACAGTCCCGAATTTATCAATAAAAAATATCACCTCCGTATCAAGAATTTGATTAAGAAAAGTAAGATATGCGTTTAATTCATCCTTACCTTTTATTATTTTTTCCTTCAAATCCTTTGAGGAAGAAATAACCTTTACGAAATCACCGTAAAAATATATCTTATCTTTTACCTCAAGAGCTAATCTTTGAAGGGTTAGCTTTTTCTGCTCAACACTAATCTCATAGGTTTTTTTTATGTAGCTAAAACCAATTAAAAAGATAAAATACACAACAAGAAAATAGGCTAAAATGTAAAGTATATATGCCTTTATCCTTTGTTCATAGAGCACCTTGATTCTTATAGTAAGACCTAAAAAAACAAAAAAGAATGAAAGAATGTTAAAAATTAAGGCATTAGTAAGCATATACAAAGAAAGAGAAAATAAATAAAAACCAAACAGAACAAAGGGCAGAAAAATATCTTTTCTTATAAAAAAAGGAACTACTATGAAGGACTTGCTATTATTAGATTTTTCCGCATAGGAAGCATAAAAAAAGAAAATTCCAATGAAAAAAAGGCCAGCAGGAATCAAAAAATTATAATGACCTAAAAAACTAAAAATAGCAAAAATAACTGGAAGATGGAGATAATATAAACGCTTTCCAGAATGCTTTTTATAAGTCCAAAAAATGACTTCTCCAATAATAGCAACAATAATTGCACTAATGTACAAATAAATTCCAACCAGAAAATCTCTGAAAAGTATAGTAAGATTAAGAGAGAAGTTGAGAAGAAGAATTATAAAAAAATATAAGGAAATTCTCCTTATAATCTGCGGTTCTACTGTTAAACGCCAGAAATATATGTAATAAAAAACAATTGCATAAAAAAGAAGAAAAGAGGCTCTAAAAAGATTAAAAAAATCATCGAAAATCTCGATTGTCATCTTATGACCCTATCAAAAAGCAAAAGATTTTCTTCAGATACTTTTATACTAAGAGATTTGGCTCTTTTTAAGTTTATAGTTTTAATAAATATATCCGATTCTTCCACTTCAAGATTGGGAAAATTAGTAACCCCCTTAAGTAAATATGATGCCATCTCGCCTGCTCTATATCCCATATAATAGAAATCTACCGATACACCACCTAAAAAACCCTCCTCTGCAAATCTTTCATTAATAGAAATATCAGGTTTTTTTATTTTTTCAAGCAATAGAGATTTTAGATCTCTTAATGTGTATATCTTTTCATCCTTTATGGACATTAAAAATGGAAAATAGGCAGTTATATCACTTCTATGGTTTATCTCTTTTGCAGCATTTTCAATTTCACTAATATTTTTTACAGGATAGAAAACGATTTTTTTCTCAAAAGCTGTTCCTTTTGTTTCATAGATTACCTGCTCCTTTAATATCTCTCCTATCATATCATTAGAATAAAGAACTGCTATTTTTTCCACTTTATATCCAAGAATTTCAAGAAATTCAAACTGTTTTTTTACAAAAATTTTTTCGTAAATTCCTGTGAAGTTCTTAATCGGTTTTCTACCTTTCAGGAAATTAAACTTTTCGTTATACTTATCTGGAGATACATTTATACCTGAAAATATAACAGGAATCTTTCCTCCCATAAAATGCTTTGCCACACACTGAAAAGCAGCATCGTCATTTACAATTATAAGAGATGGTTGTAAGGTTTTAACCTTGGAGTTAAAGGCATCACATCTTTTAGAGAGCTCTTCTGATGAGACCCTGCGAGAATCCAGATAAGTAATGTCTATTTTTACATCTTTTAAATTATTTTTTAATGCATCCAAAACACCCTCAAGCTGTGGTTTTCCACAAACATCCTCTGGATCATAGCTTGAGAGAATAGCCACACTTTTCTGCTCAGAACAGGCAAATGTCAAAAAAAATAGAGAAAGAATTAATAGAAAAATTAACTTCCCCATTTGTCTATTTTTACCAAATTTTACAAAGTCTGTAAACTATAATTAAAGCTTAAAGTTTTATTTGTCTGCTGTAAAATTATTGGAGCTTGCCCTTTACATAAATTTTGCCACTTAAGCACTTCAAAACCTATTGTAAAATGCCTGGTAATTTTTACATAATAAATACACTTTCAATTTTTATTGTGGAGGAGAAAATGTTAATAGTTCAAAAATATGGAGGCACTTCCGTTGCAAACATTGAACGAATAAAAGCTGTAGCTGAGAGAGTATCAAAAACTGCAAAAGAAGGACACAAGGTTGTGGTTGTAGTATCAGCCATGGCAGGAGAAACAGACAAGCTCATTGGTCTTGCACACCAAGTATGCCCTGATCCACCTGAAAGAGAGATGGACTTGCTTCTTTCCTCAGGAGAAAGAGTTACCTCTGCCCTCACTGCAATGGCACTCCATGGCATGGGACACAAAGCTGTTGCTCTCACTGGAAGACAAATGGGCATAATAACCGATGCAGTTCACACAAAAGCGAAAATAGAAAGAATCATAGCAACAAGGGCAGTAAAAGCCTTGGAGGATGGTAACATTGTGGTAGTTGCTGGCTTTCAGGGGATTACAGAATCAGAGGATGTTACAACCCTTGGAAGAGGTGGTTCAGATTTAACAGCTGTTGCAATTGCAGCTGCTCTTAATGCTGACCTTTGCGAAATATACACCGATGTGGACGGTGTTTATACTGCAGACCCTAACATTGTTCCAAATGCAAAAAAACTGGAAAAAATCTCCTATGAAGAAATGCTTGAACTTGCCTCACTTGGAGCAAAGGTTTTACAGACTCGCTCTGTTGAATTTGCAATGAAATACAATGTGCCAGTAGTTGTTCGTTCAAGCTTTAATTATAACCCAGGAACATTAGTTACAAAGGAGGATAAAGATATGGAAAAAGTTGTAGTCTCTGGCATAGCCCACGACAAAAATCAGGCAAAAATAACTATTCTAAAAGTTCCTGACAAACCGGGAATTGCAGCTAAGCTCTTTAGAACCATTGCTGATGCGAATATAGTAGTGGATATGATAGTACAAAACATAAGTAGCGATGGAAAAGCCACGGATATATCCTTTACAGTTCCAAAAACAGATGCTAAGAAAGCTTTGGATATTACAGAGAAACTATGCAAGGAATTAGGCGCAAAAAAAGTTCTACTAAACGAGGGAATTGCTAAGGTGTCCATTGTAGGAGTTGGTATGAGAACCCACTCAGGAGTAGCTGCTCAAATGTTTGAAGCCCTTGCCAATCATGGAATAAACATAATGGCAATTAGCACTTCAGAAATAAAAATTTCCTGTTTGATTGATGCTAAATACACTGAGCTTTCTGTAAGAGTGCTTCATGACACCTTTAAATTAGGAGAACAGTAGTGGATATTCCAACTCCAAAAGGTTTCCTATTTTCTGCTATAGAGGCTGGCATAAAGTATGCTAATAGATATGATTTAGCTCTTATCCACTCAAAAAAACAGGCTCAGGTTGCAGGAGTTTTTACAACAAATCAAATAAAGGCTGCACCAGTAAAAATTTGCATGAAAAGGATAAAGGGAGGTTTAGCTCAAAGTATTATATTAAATAGCGGAAATGCCAATGCCTGCACTGGAAAAAGGGGAATGGAAGATGCTTTAGAAATAACCGAAAAATTAGCAGCAAAATTAGAGATTAAAAAAGAGCATGTTTTACCTCTTTCCACAGGTGTTATTGGAATGCCATTGCCAATGGAAAAAATCCTTCCTGCTTTAGATAAGCTTGTTGCCCAATTAGGCAAGGCAGACGCTTTATTGGTTGCAAAGGCAATTATGACAACCGATACATTTCCAAAGATTAGTTACAGACAAATTGAATGGAATGGAAGAGTAATAACCCTGCTTGGAATTTGTAAAGGTGCGGGAATGATATCTCCAAATATGGCCACAATGTTAGGAGTAATACTTACTGATGCAAAAATTGATTCTTTTTCCTTGCAAGAACTATTAAGAAATGCGGTTTCAAATTCCTTTAATTCAATCACTGTAGATGGTGACATGTCTACCAATGACACAGTCTTAATGCTTGCAAACGGTCAATCTGAAAGCGAAAAGATAGATAAAAAAAGCTTACTCTATAAAGAGTTTAAGGCATCCCTTAATGACCTCTGTCTTGAACTTGCCAAGATGATTGTAAGAGATGGAGAGGGTGCTACAAAAGTTATCACTATTAATGTGGTTGGTGCAAAAACAGCTGGTGATGCAAAAAGAATAGCCAAAGCAGTAGCACATTCTCCCCTCGTAAAAACAGCCTTTTACGGAGAGGATCCCAATTGGGGAAGAATAATAGCTGCCGTTGGATATGCAGGAGTTCCCATAAAAGAGGAAAATATTGAGATTCTTATTAATGGAATTTGCCTCTTTGAAAAAGGCTTGCCTACTATGAGAGAGGACGAATTAAAGGATTCTTTACGACAAAAAGAAATCGAGGTGTTTATAAATCTTAATTTAGGAAAATCGAAGGCAAAAATTTATACTACCGATTTATCAGAGGAATACATTCGAATTAACTCTGCCTATAGAACTTAATATTAGCAAAAGATGGCTATAATAATTAATCAGCATCTATGCCTCAATTATTGTAAAGAGATTAATTCGAGAATTAACACTTTAAATGGCTGTTCAAATTATTTCTTTTTATTATCTCTACAAGGAGTATTAGCAAGTCGAAGTAATCTTATTAGCATTGGCGTTTCTCAGCGGTTTCTTCGCCTCATCGAGAGGCTCGCAGTGACACCTCTTTTTGTCATTACGAGTTCGAGCATTAGCAAGATGAAAGCCTTGTTTTAAGGACTCTGTACTCCCAGAATATTTCAATCACTCAAGTAAAGGTTAGCAGTGCTTGAGAGACGTTCCTTTTTTGAATTAAATTAGAATTATGGATGAAAAAATATACATAGAGCAGAAAGATGAAATATCAATAGATGAACCTTCACTATACAGAGTATATCTACTAAACGATGATTATACCACAATGGATTTTGTTGTATATGTGTTAATGACCATCTTTGAAAAATCAAAGGTTGAAGCAACAGCTCTCATGTTACATGTTCACCGGCACGGCAAAGGATTGGCCGGTATCTATCCTAAAGAAATAGCTGAAACAAAAGCCTATGAGGTTGAGAAGCTTGCAAGAAGTCATGGTTTCCCTTTAAAATGCATTATAGAGAGAAATGATTGAAAAAGATTTACAAATAATAATCACAGCCACTGTGGAAGATGCCATAGAAAAAGGTCACCAGTATATTACTGTTGAACATCTGGCTTACGCAATACTTCATGATGAGTATGGCGTTGAAATTATTAGAAACTGTGGAGGGAATCCGGAAAAAATTAAACTAAGCCTTGAGACTTTCTTAGATCAAAATATACCAAAGAAAAAAGGTAAAGGCCAGGCAAATCCAACAATAGCATTTCAGAGGGTAATGGAAAGAACCCTTAATCACATAAAAGCTGCAGAAAAAAAAGAAGCTGATGCAGGAGATTTTCTTGCATCAATTTTTCTTGAAGAGGAAACTTATGCAGTAAGCCTGCTTAAATCTTATGGAATAACTCGACTGGACATTTTAAATTACATTTCCCATGGCTTACCTAAAAAGGAAATTGAAGAAACAACCATAAAAAAAGAACAGAGGACAGATCCACTTACTGCCTTTACTATTGAGTTAACTGAAAAGGCAAAAAAGGGTGAGATTGATCCAATAATTGGAAGAAAGATGGAAATCGAAAGGATAATTCAGGTTTTAACAAGAAGGAGAAAAAATAATATAATCCTTGTAGGAGAACCTGGAGTTGGTAAAACTGCTTTAGTAGAAGGTCTTGCCCTCAAGATTGCAAATGGAGAAATTCCACCTCACCTAAAAAATTTTAAAATTTACGCTCTTGATATGGGTTCAATCCTGGCAGGAACAAAATACAGGGGTGATTTTGAGGGTAGAATGAAAATGCTTATAAATTCTCTCTATCGAATAAAAAATTGCATTCTTTTTATAGATGAAATACACACCATAGTTGGTGCTGGTTCGGCAAGTGGTAGTACCGTTGATGCGGCCAATCTTCTCAAACCTGTTCTCATAGAAGGAAAAATTAGATGTATTGGAGCAACCACATATGAAGAATATCGAAATTATTTTGAAAAGGATAAAGCCCTATCAAGGAGATTTCAAAAAATAGATGTAACTGAGCCTACAGAAGAAGAAACGTTTGAAATCCTAAAAGGGCTTAAAAACTACTACGAAGAATATCATGGAGTAACTTATACAGAAGAATCCCTTAAATCTGCAGCATATCTTTCAACAAAATACATTAATGAAAGGTTTTTGCCAGATAAAGCAATAGATGTTATTGATGAAGCTGGTGCAATTGTAAGACTTTACCATGAAGACAAGGTGGTAGATGAAAAAGTAATTGAGCAGACAGTGGCAAAAATTGCACGAATTCCTTCTCAGGAGATTACCTCAAACGACATTAATAGGCTTAAAAACTTAGAGGAAAGAATCAAAGCACGTATTTTTGGTCAAGATGAAGCAGTTGAGTCAATTGTAAGGGTTATAAAGCTTGCTAAAGCAGGTCTCAAGGATATCCATAAACCAATAGGATGCTTCCTTTTTACAGGTCCAACAGGAGTTGGCAAAACAGAACTTGCAAAAGAAATTGCCAGACAGCTTGATATTGGTTTTTTAAGATATGACATGAGTGAGTACATGGAAAAGCACTCTGTAGCAAAATTAATTGGAGCACCACCTGGTTATATTGGATTTGAACAAGGAGGACTCTTAACTGAACAGATAAGAAAAACACCCCATTCAGTTCTTCTTCTCGATGAAATCGAAAAAGCACATGATGATATATTTAATATTCTTCTTCAAATAATGGACTATGGAACGCTCACTGATAACACCGGAAGAAAGGCTGATTTTAGAAACGTTATACTAATTATGACATCTAATATTGGCGCAAGAGAAATGGAAAAGCCTGTTATTGGATTCGGAGACAGAAGCAGTGATCAGGTGAAAAAAGGTATTGAAGCCATTGAAAGGCTCTTTAATCCTGAATTTAGGAATCGTCTTGACGGCATAATTGCCTTTAATCCTCTTAGCGAAGAAATCGTTTTAAGAATTGTCGACAAATTTATAGAAGAACTGAACGAACAGTTATCGGAAAAGGATATAAAATTATCTTTTACAGAGAGAGCTAAAAGGTGGTTTGCAAATAGAGGATTTGACTCAAAATTTGGAGCAAGACCCCTTAAAAGACTTATTGAAAAAGAAATTAAGGCCCCTCTGGTGGAAGAAATTCTATTTGGAAGGCTTAAAGAGGGTGGACAGGTAACCGTTAAGGTTTTCAAAGATAGGATTCACTTCGAAATAGATGACTATATTTCTGCTCAATGAGGAAATCGTTTTCCCTGATCCAGAACTTGCAGATCCAGATGGTTTACTCGCCATAGGGGGAGATTTAAGTGCAGAAAGACTTCTTCATGCTTATTCCTTAGGAATTTTTCCGTGGTATAATGATTTTCCAATTCTTTGGTGGACACCACCTAAAAGACCCGTAATTTTCCCACGACTGTTTAGACTCGCTCGAAGTCTTTATCAAACCTTGAAGAAAGGAGTCTTTGATGTAACCTTTGATGATGATTTTGTCTCAATAATTGAGGGTTGTGCATCAGCACCGAGAAGAGATTCATCTGGTACATGGATTGATTCTCATATGAAGAAAGCCTATACTGAACTGCATAGACTCGGCTTTGCCCATTCTGTTGAGGTATGGAAAGATGGAAATTTGGTTGGTGGTCTTTATGGAGTATCGCTTGGTAGGGCTTTTTTTGGTGAGTCAATGTTTTCTCTTGTAAGTGATGCATCCAAGGTAGCTCTTTCCTGTCTTGTAGAGTTTATGATTAAAAAGGACTTCTACTTTATTGACTGTCAGGTATCTAACGAACATCTATTAAAAATGGGAGCATTTGAGCTTCCCAGAAAAGTCTTTTTAAAAATACTTGATGAAGCATTAAGAAGGGATACTATAATAGGAAGATGGAGCCGGCCAGATAGATCAACAAAAGTGGCTGCCCTATTTCTTGAGGAAAAACTTATCAAAAGAAGAGGAGTTATATGAAGCTTATATTATTTGACATTGATGGTACCTTGATTAGTACAGGTGGTGCTGGCAAGAGAGCCTTAAACCTTGCCTTTGAGAAAGTTATTGGAATCAAGGAAGTTTTTAAAAACTTTGAAATGGCTGGAAAAACGGATATTCAAATTATTAAAGAAGGTTTGGGTCTCGCGAGAGTAAATCCTTCTTATGAAATTGTTAATGATATCATTGAAAATTATTTGTATTATCTAATGAGCGAGATAAACAATAATTCAAAACATGTAAAACCAGGAGTATTGGAATTTATTGGATTTGTTACTGCTAAATATAATTATCCCTTAGGACTGCTTACTGGAAATCTTGAAAAAGGAGCAAGAATAAAACTTGAACCATTTGGTCTTAATCCCTTGTTTCCTTTTGGTGCTTTTGGTAGTGACCATGAAGACAGAAATCGTCTGCTTCCATTTGCAAGAGATAGATTTTCAAAAAAATTCAATAGCTCGGTAGACTTTAGCCAATGCATAGTTATAGGAGATACTCCAAGAGATGTTGCTTGCGCAAAGCCTTATGGCGCTAAGGTTATTGCAGTTGCAACAGGTCCATATACTGTTGATGAACTGAGGAATACAGATGCAGATGTGGTCGTTGAGACTCTATCGGAATTTGAAAAAGTCCTACCTCTTCTTGAATAAATGGGTAAGTTCCCTGTTACAGAGAAAAAAGAGATGGAACTGCTTAGAGATATGGAGTTTTTAGGGATTCGAGAGATTGATATAGAGGAAAAATTCATAAGATGTTCTGGTCATGGTGGGCAAAAGGTGAACAAAACAAGCACAGGAGTATATTTAAAGCACATTCCAACTGGAATTGAGATTAAATACACGAAGGAGCGTTCTCAAGGGCTTAATAGATTTTTCGCTCGGCGGCTTCTAATAGATAAGGTTAAAGAATTATTAAACATCCCTACTGAAAAATCAAAAGAAATAGAGCGAATAAGAAAAAGAAAACAAAGAAGCAGAAAAAGATTAAAAAGTGAAAGAGAGGGGTAATATCCCCTCTCCTTGTTATCTTGGTATAAGTTTAGTTGCTAACTGAATTCTTATTGTAGCTCTCTCAAGAGCTGCCTGTGCACGAGCATAATCAATATCTGCTTCGCCAGCCTGTGCCTTACGAAGTCTCTCCTCAGCTCTTGCCAGTGCTGCTTTTGCTCTCTCCACATCTATTTCTTCAATTCTTTCAGCACTGCCTACCAGAACAAGCACCCTATCATTTAAAACTTCACAGTAACCACGATTGGTGAACAAATAGTGTATTTGTCCATCCTTTTTATATGATAATGAGCCAATTCTGAGGGCTGTCATAAAGGCACAGTGACCTGGAAAAACGCCAAAATCTCCTTCAGCCCCTGTAGCATAGACTTCATCTACCTCTTCGTTTATTACTTCTCCATAGGGAGTTATAACCTCTAACTTCAACTTGTTCTCCATCACTCACTCCTTTAATTAGACCTGTCTTGTATAACCAAGCTTCTTAGCCTTCTCCTCCACCTCTTCAATTGGACCAACCATATAGAATGCCTGTTCTGGTAGATCGTCATATTTACCTTCAAGTATGGCCTTAAAGCCCTTTATTGTCTCATCAAGCTTAACATATCTACCAGGTGTTCCAGTAAATGTCTCTGCAACATGGAATGGCTGGCTTAGGAACCTCTGAAGCTTTCTTGCTCTAGCAACGGTAAGTTTATCATCCTCAGAGAGTTCCTCAATACCAAGGATTGCAATAATGTCCTGCAATTCTTTATATCTCTGAAGTACTGACTGAACACCACGGGCCACTTGATAGTGCTCATCGCCAACTACTCTTGGATCAAGAATTCGGCTTGTTGAGTCAAGTGGGTCCACTGCAGGATAAATACCAAGCTCTGCAATTTGACGGGAAAGAACGACAGTTCCATCAAGATGTGCAAAAACTGCTGCAACTGCAGGGTCTGTAAGGTCGTCAGCAGGAACGTAAATAGCCTGCATGGATGTAATGGAACCTTTTGCTGTTGTCGTAATTCTCTCTTGTAAGGCTCCCATTTCAGTGGATAGTGTTGGCTGATAACCGACTGCTGATGGCATTCTTCCAAGAAGTGCTGAAACCTCAGAACCTGCAAGAGTATATCTGAAAATATTGTCTATAAAGATAAGAACATCCTGTCCTTGATCTCTAAAGTACTCTGCAACGGTAAGTGCTGTAAGGGCAATTCTTGCTCTAACGCCAGGTGGCTCGTTCATCTGTCCATAAACAAGAGCAACCTGCGGCAAAACACCAGAATGCTTCATTTCAAGATACAGGTCATTTCCTTCGCGGGTTCTCTCTCCAACACCAGCAAAAACTGACACACCACCGTGTTTCATAGCAATATTGTGAATCATCTCCATGATAACGACAGTCTTACCAACTCCAGCACCACCAAACATTCCCATCTTTCCACCTCTAACAAATGGGACAAGTAAATCGAAAACTTTAACACCTGTTTCAAACTGCTGGGTGGTAGGGGACTGTTCGGTAAATTCAGGAGCTATTCTGTGAATAGGATATTTATCTTGGGCCTGAATTGGTCCCTGCTCATCAACTGGCTCTCCGATAACATTTACTATTCTTCCAAGAACTGGTTTGCCAACAGGAACTGTAATAGGTGCTCCTGTGTCAACAACTTTCATACCTCTTACCAGTCCATCGGTTGAACCCATTGCAATTGTTCTAACCCTGTTCTCACCCAAGTGCATCGCAACTTCTAATGTAAGATGAAGCTCTGGTATGCCCTTTGCAGGATCTCCAGGTTCATCTATTTTTAATGCATTCAAAACCTCAGGCAACTGTCCTTCAAATTCACAGTCCACAACTGTTCCTATAACCTGTACAACTTTACCTACGTTCATAATTTAAAACCTCCTTTATTCTTTTTTAAAATTTTATCCTTCACTTTGCTTCAAAGCCTCAACACCGCCAACAATATCCATGAGTTCCTTTGTAATAGATGCTTGCCTGACCTTATTAGCCATGAGTGTGGTCTTTCTGATTAGCTCATCGCAGTTTTTAGTGGCATTATCCATTGCTGTCATTCTGGCTGCTTCCTCTGCTGCCTGAGATTCAAGAAGAGCTCTGTAAATTTGTATTTCAATGTAAATGGGTAACAACATTGCAAAAAGTTCAGGGGCTCTCGGCTCATAGGTGAATGGAATAAAAGTTGGCTGTTCAGTAGGCTCAGAATCTATTCTACCAATAGGTAGTAATCTATTGATTACAACTTTCTGAGCAATAACTGACTTAAACTCATTATATATTATAACTACCTCATCAACAGCCTCAGTAACATATGCATTTATCATTTCCTTGGCAATAACTTGTGCATGAGTATATTGAAGCTTTCCGGAGATTCCTGTCCAAACATTTTTGAATGTCATATCTCTTCTTTTGAAATAATCCCTTGCCTTTCTTCCTACAACAGAGAGAACTACATTTAATCCCTGTTCTTTAAGCCTGTTAATCTCTTTATGAGCTGCCCTTAAAATATTTGCATTAAAAGCACCGCAAAGGCCCTTATCAGAGGTGATTACAAGAACCTCTACTGTTTTAACCGGCCTTCTCAATAGAATTGGAGGTACATCACCTCTGGTTTCAGCTGCTCCTGAGAGATCTGCAAGAACTTGCTGCATTTTTACAGCATAGGGTCTGTAACGGAGCATGCTGTCCTGAACTTTACGGAGCTTTGCCGCTGCCACCATCTTCATGGCAGAGGTAATCTTTTTTGTTCCCTGTATCGCCTTTATTTTCTTTCTTATATCTCTTAATGTTGGCATTTAACAGCTCCTACCTTCAAATTTTTATTCATTACGGCTGGAATGTTTTCTTAAACTCTAAGATAGCATCGTTTATCTTCTGCTTGAGAGAGTCATCAAGCTCTTTTTTCTCTCTAATTTCTTTTCTTAAATCCTCTTTCTGGCTTCTGATAAAGCTTAGAAAACCGCTCTCAAAGGCCTTGATAGCAGAAACAGGAAGATCATCAAGATGTCCCTGCGTACCAGCAAAGATTAGCATGATCTGATCTTCAACTGGCATTGGAACGTATTGATCCTGCTTTAGAAGCTCAACCATTCTCTGACCTCTTTCGAGCAAGGATCTCGTTGCTTTATCAAGATCTGCAGCAAACTGTGCAAATGCTGCAAGCTCTCTATACTGAGCAAGGTCAAGTCTAAGCATTCCTGCAACCTGCTTCATTGCTTTGATCTGAGCTGCACCACCAACACGGCTGACGGACAATCCGACGTTAATAGCTGGACGAACACCTGCATAGAACAACTCTGGCTCAAGATATATCTGACCGTCTGTAATTGAGATAACATTCGTAGGAATATAACCAGAAACATCACCTGCCTGTGTTTCAATTACTGGTAATGCGGTAAGTGAACCACCACCTTCGGCATCGGAAAGTTTTGCTGCTCTTTCAAGAAGCCTTGAATGGAGATAGAAAACATCACCGGGATAAGCTTCTCTTCCAGGTGGACGTCTAAGAATCAATGAAACCTGTCTATATGCATAAGCTTGTTTTGTAAGGTCATCGTAACATACAAGAGCATGCATTCCTTTATCCCTAAAGTACTCACCCATTGCGCAGCCTACATATGGAGCAAGATATTGCATGGATGCTGGTTCAGATGCAGTGGCTGCAACTACAATGGTGTGGTCCATAGCACCGTATTTCTTAAGTGTTTCTACAACCTGAACAACGCTCTGTCTTCTCTGTCCGCATGCAACATATATACATATACAGTTTTGACCTTTCTGGTTGATAATAGTATCAAGAAGAATTGCTGTTTTACCTGTCTGACGGTCACCAATAACTAGCTCTCTCTGCCCTCTTCCTATTGGAATCATTGCATCTATTGCTTTAATACCTGTCTGAAGAGGTTCCTTAACAGGTTGACGCTTAATAATTCCAGGTGCAATAACATCAACCTTTCTACTGGCTTTTGCGTTAATTGGACCTTTTCCATCTATTGGAATACCAATTGCATTAACGACTCTTCCAATTAATTCCTCTCCAACAGGTGTTTCCATAACTTTTCCTGTTCTCTTAACAATGTCACCTTCTTTGACAAGTCTGTCATCGCCAAAGAGGATTGCACCTACATTGTCCTCTTCAAGATTAAGAGCCATACCATAAACGCCATTAGGAAGCTCAAGCATCTCAGAGGCCATGCAGTTGTCCAATCCATAAATTCTTGCAACGCCGTCACCGATAGAGGTAACAATTCCTACTTCGCTTACGTCTGCCTTCTTCTCAAAGTCAGCAATCTGCTTTTTAAGGTACTCACTAATTTCTTCCATCTTAAGTTCCATAGTTTCTCACCCCTTTATAAGCTTATCTCTTAAAAGACCCAACTGGCCTTTTATACTCAAATCATACATTGTGCTTCCTATTTTAACCCTTACTCCACCTATCAAAGAAGGATCAATCTCGTACTGTAATTCCACATCTCTTCCCGTGATTGTTTTAAGGGACTCCACGATTTTGCCCTTTATAGCCTCAGGAAGTTCAACTGCAGATGTAACCACACCCTTTACCTTTCTCTTAGCCTCAAGATAAAGCGCATTAATATACCTTACAATTTCACCCAATCCAATAAGCACACCTTCCACACTAAGGAAGCTGAGAAATTTCTTAACCTCTTCGGAGAGTCCTAATTTTTCACAAAGATAGCTAATTACTCCGACTCTCTCTTCGTCTTTGAAAGATGGAGAGGTAAGCATATTTCTAAACCTCTTTTCCCTTTGCATGAGTAATGCGACTGTCTCAAGCTTGGAAAGGATTTCTGGCACCTGGTCAATGTTTACCAGGCTCAAAAATTGTTTTGCATACTTTTTTGCCTTAGCGCCTCTGACCTTTCTCAATTTTTCCGCCCCTCTATTATTTTTATTGATTCCTGAAGAAGCTTTTCTTGCTCTTCAGGTGTGATTTTCTCTTTCAACTTCTGCTCACTAAGCTGAATTGCAAGTTCAGCAGCTTCCAGCCTGAGGCTATCCTTTGCCATCTTCACTTCAAACTCTATATTTGTTTTTGCCTGCTCAAGAATTTTTTCCTTAATTCTATCGGTCTCCTGAATTATCTGCTGTTTTTCCTGCTCTCCAATTTTCTTAGCTGACTCTATGATATCCTGAACGTCTTTGTCTTTTAGCTTAAGCTTCTCCTCCACTTCCTGAAGGGCTTTCTGAGCAAGCTCCTTTGCTTCCTGCGATTCCTTTATGCTTTTTTCTATTAATTCTTTTCTCTGGGCAAGGTAATTTTTAATTGGTTTTCCAAGAAATTTAACTATTATAAATACCAATATAGCAAAGTTAATTGTCTTAAAAGCCCAATCCTTCAGGGAGCCTCCCCCATGATCAGCACCCTCTGCTGCAAAAGCAGCTACTGCACTTACTGAGAGAAACACTACAGTTAAAATTATCCATTTCTTCATATCGCCTCCATTACGCCTTAACCAATTTGTTAACAATTTCTTCTGAGAGCCTTTCAACTTCCTGCTTGAGCATTGCTCTTACTTTTTCAGTTTCTGCCTTAATCTCTCCTCTTGCTTTCTCAATCATCTGCACCGCCTCTTTTTCTGTTGCTGATACTACCTCTCTCTGATAAGCCAAAGCTTCTTCCCTGAGGGAGGTGATGATCTGCTTTGCTTGAGCTTTTGCATTAGCTAAGTCCGCATTCATCTGGGCAAGGGCCTGTTCTTTCTTCTCATTCATGATTTGCGCTTCTTCAAGTGCACCCTTAATCATCTGCTCCCGCTGCCTGAAAAGCTCCATCATTGGTTTGAAGAGAATGGCATTGAGGATAAACATAAGTACAAAAAATTGAACCATTAAGACAAAAAACCAGTTGTTAAACTCTAACATACCCCACCTTCTTTCTGTTAGATTTTTTGATGCTTAAAATCAACTGCAAAACAAGATACCATATACAGATTTTTTTGTCAAGAAAATGGCAATTTTAAATTTTTATGGTTTCATTAAAAATTTCTTATAAATCCCTATGAATGACCTTAGGATTGAAAGAAAGATTTTTTAAAAAATTTGCTATTTCCTCTGCTAATACAACTGAACGATGCATCCCTCCTGTGCATCCAATTGCTATGGTAATATAAGCTCTCCCTTCTTTTTTATAGCCCTCCATGGCGAATTTGAGAAGGTCCTTAATATGTTCCAAAAAATCTTCTGTTTCCTTATGTTTTAATACAAAATCTTTAACCTCCTTGTCTTTTCCTGTTAAATGTGTAAGGGACGGAACAAAATATGGATTTGGCAAAAATCTTGCATCAAATACAATATCAGCACTTGTAGGAATTCCTTTTTTAAATCCAAAGGAAATAATGTTTATTGATGGTGGTCTCTTTTCAGCTCCGTAAACAGAAGTGATTAAAAACTTAAGTTCATGAGGATTTAAATTAGAGGTATCAATTATTCGGTCTGCAAAGTTTCTAATTGAATTGAGCAAAATCCGTTCCTGTTTGATTGACTCATTTAAATCTTCGTATAGGCAGGAAAGGGGATGGGGTCTTCGCGTTTCTTTATATCTTCTCAAAATTGTGTCATCATCAGCTTCAAGAAAAATCACCTCAGCGCCATATTTTTTCTTAATCTTCTCTATAATCTCAACAGTTTTCTCAAAAAACTGACAGGACCTTATGTCAATTCCAACAGCTATTTTTGATAGATTTGAGTATTTCTTTAGAATTCTCAAAATGTCTGGAAGGGCAGGAGGAGGAAGATTGTCAATACAAAAATAACCTATGTCTTCAAGTGTTCTAAGTGTTACAGTTTTTCCTCCTCCAGAAAGTCCAGTTACTATTGCTATGTTAGGCTTAGAATCCAAAAATTTTTACCTTACTACTTTACAGGCTCAATCAAGCCAAAGTTTCCATCCTTTCTTTTGTAAACAACATTTACATCACCACTAAAGGAGTTGATAAAGATAAAGAAATCTTTGTCAAGAAGCTCCATCTGATCAACTGCTTCTTCAGGAGTCATAGGTCTTAAATCAAACTTTTTATACTTAACAATTCTTTTTGCAACTTCTGTAGAGGCTTCGGGAGAGGAAAATTTAGTTGCCTCTTTTTTGTTTTTATGTTGCACCTTTTCTTTATATTTCAGAACCTGTTTTTCAAGTTTTTCAACCACTTGGTCAACAGCAGAATAAAGATCCTCGGTTTTACCTTCAGCTTGAATCAAATGGCCATTTACCTTCAATAATACATCTATTTTGTGGGTAAACTTTTCTGTGCTTATTGTAACAATTGCTTCTGATGCTTCATTTAAAAACTTTTCAAATTTTACTACTCTCTTTTCGATATACTGCCTTAGAGCCTCGGTAACATCAATATTTTTGCCTCTGATTGTGATTTTCATATTGTCCTCCTTAATATTTTTTAGACCTTCTTAAAGGTTTTGGTGGTATTTTAAGTTCCTCTCTATATTTTGCAACAGTTCGCCTTGCAATATCTATTCCCTGTTTTTGAAGGATTTCCGAAATATCCTTATCTGATAAAGGTTTTTGAGGATTTTCCTCATTTATAATTTTCTGTATTAAATCCTTCACCTGTTTTGTTGAAATTCCACCACCAGTAGAAGATAAGGAATTGCTGAAGAAAAATTTAAAACTGAACATGCCGTGTTCACAGAAAAGATATTTGTTCGATGTAACTCTGCTTATGGTACTTTCGTGTAAACTTAGATCATTTGCAATGTCTCTTAAATTTAGAGGTTTAAGATAATTCACTCCTTTATCGAAAAAATCCCTCTGAAACTTAAGAAGACTTTCTGTGACTCTGTATATGGTTTTCTTCCTTTGCTCTATACCTCTTAATAGCTCTACAGCGTTTTTTAATTTTTCCTTAAAGTATTTTCTTTCATTTTCCTGTAAATTCTTCTCATTAATTAGCTCCCGGTATATTCGGCTTAATCTTAACTTAGGAATTCCTTCGTCATTAACAATTATCTGATATTCTCCTTCTACTTTCTGCACATATACATCTGGAACAGGGGTATTAACAATGGTTCTTGCAAAATTCCTACCTGGACGAGGCTCAAGTTTTTCAATTATTCTTATACCATCAAATACCTCTTCAACGGAGATATTAAATCTTTTTGCTATTTTCTCATACTTTTTCTTTTGGATATCCTCAAGATGCTCTTCAATGAGCGTTTGAAGTAGGGTATTTGCTAATCCAAGGGACTTTATCTGTAAAATAAGGCATTCTTTTAAATCTCTCGCACCAACTCCGGCAGGATCAAACTCTTGAACAAGTCCTATTGCCTCTTTAACTTTTTCTAAATCTCTCTTTGTAAGGGCTGCTATTTCTTCTTCTGAAGCTTTAAGATAGCCATCTTCGTCAATATTTCCTATAACTACCTCTGCAATCTCTCTTATTTCATCTGGTGCCTTACTTAACCTCAACTGCCAAAGAAGATGTTCCGAAAGGTCTGAAGAGGTCGAGTAAAAAAGTTCAAAGGATGGCGTTTCCTCTGTGCCTAAATTGAAATAGCCAAGGTCTCTTCCATCGTCTGCTCTCTCTGCAAAATACTCATCAATTACTATTTTGCCTATGTTCTCAATTAAAGGAACTTCTTCAGTTTCCTCTTCGGATGACTCTAATTCCTGCTCAGGTAAAGTATCCTCTTCTACTTCAAGCATTGGATTTTCCATTAACTCAAGTTGAATGTACTGATTAAGTTCAAGCTGAGGTAACTGTAACAATTTAAGTTGAAGTTGTAATTGGGGTGTCAGGGCAAGTTTTTGTGTTAATCGTAAATCTGTTCTTTGTTCAAGTGCCATTATAACCTAAACTCCTCTCCTAAGTAAGCCTCTCTTACTGCGGGATCATTAATTAAAATATCTGGAGTCCCTTCAGCAAGCAAATTACCACTGTGAATTATAAAGGCTCTATCTGTGATTGAAAGAGTCTCTCTCACATTGTGGTCAGTAATTATTACTCCTATGCCTTTATCTTTAAGCCGTTTTATTGTTTTTTTTAGTTCAACCACAGCAAGAGGATCGATCCCAGCAAAAGGTTCATCAAAAAGCATAAAAATCGGCTTAAGAGCAATGGCTCTTGCAATCTCTGCCCTTCTTCTTTCGCCACCTGAAAGTTTAAAACCCTCTCTATCTGCAAACTCCGTTAGATTAAACTCATCGAGAATTGCCTTAACCTCTTCGTCAATATCAGAGGAGGAGGCTTTGTTATTTTCGTATTTAATTTCAAGTACAGCTCTTAAATTATCTCTTACCGTAAGTTTTCGAAATATAGATGGCTCCTGAGGAAGATAACCAAGACCAAGTCTTGCTCTTTCAAAAATTGGCATTGATGTAATGTTTCTCGTGTCTAAAAAAATACTTCCGCTGTCAGGTTTAACAATTCCTATAATCATGTAAAAGGTTGTAGTTTTTCCTGCACCATTTGGTCCTAAAAGCCCCACAACCTCTCCACTCCTTACATTAAAACTTATCCCTTTTACAGCTTCTTTTTTCCCGAAACTTTTCTTTAGATTTTCAATTTTTAAAGTATGGCTCATTTTCCTGTTTTCTTCTCTTTGAGATAAACCTTACTTTTTTCCACCAAAGCTCTGTCATCTTTCATGAAATAGGTAATTTTTTCTCCTGTAATTAAATTTTTACCCTCAGTTGCTCTTGGCTCTCCTGTGAAAATCACTCTTTCCTCAGGATCTGGGTAATAGGTGGCTTTATGAGAAGTTATGGTTCTATCTCCTTTCACAAGTCTTACATTTCCAATGGCTTCAATCATTTTTATATTTCCACCCTTTTCATTATCATCATAATAAACAATCATTTTATTCGAATAAAGAGTAAGAGCTGCCCTTTTTGCAATTACATTTCCTTCAAAGGTAGCTGTTTTTGTGCGGTTATCATTTATAAGACTCTGAGAGGTAATCACAATCGGCTCCGGAGAATCTTTTTTTTCTTCGGCAAAAACGGATAAACAAATAAATATAAATGCCACTGCTAATAGGCTAATTCTTTGAATAGACAACTGCAGTCACCCCCTTTTTTAATTCTATCAAATCTGCCCGAGCAATACCTGCATTACCTTCTATAACAAATCTTTCATTTTTAATTTTAAGAGGCTTGTCAGAGTATAGAGTCTTATCCTTTCCAATCCATGTGGCTTCTGTGCCTAAGATAGTGTAATCCTTCGAAAATCCCTCTATTTCCTCTTTCAACACAATATCGCCAGTTTCAATGTAATAGGTTCCCTTTTTAGCCTTAACAGTAAACTCTCTCTCTGGAAAGAACATGGTAATATATCCTAATTCAAGAATTTTCCCATCTTCTAACATTTTAGCTTCCTGAGAGTAAAGCTTTAGCTTTAAATTCCCTTCCCTTTTCTGAATAAATTCAATCTCCCGAAAAAAAGAACTTTCCATTGAAATTTTTGTCTTCAAGGGCGATTCTTTGTCCATATAATCGAGAATAAAATTAAGAATCACTAAACATATAAGTATAACTGATATAAATATGGCTTTTTTCATTTCCTGTTTAAATATACCACAAAAAAAGACATGTTTGCGATTTGGCTAATTTTCTGCTTTATCATAGTAAAAATTTTTATAATAAAGGTTATTAATAGTACAAAGTTGTCCATATTTAATTTTCTCCTCCCATACACATTTTGTCGATTAAAAGCATATTTAGGAGAGAAAAAGCAGGCACAGCTTGACTATACAAAAAAGAAGAGGCTTATTTTTAGGCGTGAACTTTTTCCTCCATTCTTTGAATTCTTTTGTGTTAACATATCAATGGTTTACTGTGAAATATGAAGCTGAAATAAAGAGAATGCTTTATGATATCCAGAACTTCTATTTAATCTGTATTAATTCTCTAGTCAAAATCTTTAAGAGACCTTTATATATTAACGATATCATTGAACAGATGGAGTATGCTGGTGCATCCTCTGTTTTCATTGTATCTCTTGTGTGTCTATTCGTTGGAATGGCACTAAGTCTACAGCTTAGCGCCGAACTTAGCAGTCTTGGCTTAAAGATGTACACTGGGAAAATAGTGGGAATAGCCGTTATTAGAGAAATAGGTCCTCTCGTGACAGCGCTGGTTTTTATTGGTAGAGTTGGTGCAGGCCAGGCTGCGGAAATTGGCTCTATGATCTTAGGGCATCAAATAGATACTTTGCGGGTATATGGGATTGATCCTATAAAAAAAGTTGTAATCCCTCGCGTGGTTGCATCGGTATTCATGCTTCCTTGCCTTACCATAATTGGCGACTTGGTTTGTCTTTTTGGAGGTTACTATATTGCTGTTTTTGTGAGCAATCAAAGTGGTTCCTTTTATTGGTCAAGTATTATAGAGGAGCTTACTTTTGAAAATGTATTCTCAGGCTCAATAAAACCCTTTATTTTTGGCTATCTTATTTCTTGTATAAGCTGTTTTTATGGACTAACTACACGGGGGGGAGCAAAGGGTCTTAGAACATCAACTACCAAAGCAGTGGTCACATCTATTGTTGTTGTTATTGCCATGGATTTTGTGCTTACAAGAATTCTCCTTTATGCACTCGGGTTTAGCCTATGATAATATTTGATGATGTGTGGTTTTCATACGGAGACAGAGAGGTTCTCAAAGGTGTAAGCTTTCAAGCGGATTTTCACGAAAGAATAGCTGTGCTTGGTGAAAGTGGAGGCGGAAAAACAACGATTTTAAAGCTTATTTTAGGCCTTATATCCCCAGACAAAGGGAAGATTATTATTGATGGAGTTAACATTAACAATCTTTCAGAGGAAGAACTTATTCCAATAAGAAGAAAATTTAGCATCGTATTTCAAGAGGGTGCTCTTTTCGATTCCCTCCCTGTAAAAGAAAATGTGGCCTTTCTTATGAGGGAAATACTTAGGTTACCAGATGAGGAAATCTACTTAAAAGTAAGAGAACTGTTGCAACGAGTTGGGGTGTCAGATGCTGAAGAACTTATGCCAGAGGAGCTAAGCGGAGGAATGCACAGAAGGGTTGCAATTGCAAGGGCTCTTGCTATAGGAAAAACTAAGATGTTTCTCTATGATGAACCCACAGCAGGATTAGATCCTGTGAACTCTGAAAGGATTGTGGCGCTAATTAGGGATCTTGCAGAAAGAGAAAGTATAGGATTTATGATAATAACCCATGTGGTCTATGTGGCATGGCAGTTATGCGACCGTTTCATTTTTCTAAAGGATGGTCAGATAATTTTTGACGGAGACAAAAGAGAACTCCTTTCAACTAATATTCAACCAGTAAAAGATTTCATAAAAGAACTTCTTTTCCGAGTAAGCGAATAAAAATATTAGCCATACATATTATTTTTAATTTAAAATAAAAAACGTACTCTTTTTTCAATAAGGAGGTTGGAGATGAAATATGTAAAAGGACTTAAATGCAGGGAATGTGGTAGAGAATACCCTGTTGAGCCTATATATGTTTGTGAATTTTGTTTTGGACCTCTTGAAGTGATCTATGACTATGCAAAAATAAAAAAGGCTCTTTCGAGAAGAATAATTGAAAAAAGACCAAAAAATCTATGGAGATATAAGGAATTATTACCCATTGATGGTGAGCCATCGGCAGGACTTAATTCAGGATTTACTCCTCTTGTTAAAACTGAAAGACTTGCAAAATATCTGGGTGTAAAGGAACTTTATATAAAAGATGATACTGTTGCTCATCCGACCCTTTCTTTTAAAGATAGAGTTGTTGCAGTTGCACTTACAAAAGCAAAGGAATTTGGATTTGACACAGTTGCCTGCGCATCCACAGGAAATCTTGCCCATGCTGTATCTGCTCATGGAGCAAAGGCGGGATTTAATCGATTTATTTTCATTCCTGCCACCTTGGAGCAAAGCAAGATACTGGCCTCAATTGTCTATGAGCCAAACTTAGTTGCTGTGGATGGTAATTACGACGACGTAAATAGACTTTGTAGTGAAATTGCAAACAAATACAGATGGGCTTTTGTAAACATAAACATACGTCCCTTCTATGCGGAAGGCTCGAAAACTATGGGCTTTGAGATAGTTGAACAACTTGGATGGGAAGCACCTGATAGCATAGTTGTGCCCTGTGCAAGTGGCTCACTTCTTACCAAAGTTTGGAAAGCCCTTAAAGAGTTTCAGCAAATTGGAATTTTAAAAGAAGTCGAAACTAAAATTTATGGTTCCCAGGCAACAGGATGCTCACCTATCTCAACAGCCTTTAAGAATGGAACAGATGTAATAAGGCCTATAAAACCTAATACAATTGCTAAATCCCTTGCAATAGGTAATCCAGCTGATGGTTTTTATGCTCTGCAGGCAGTAAAAGAAAGTGGAGGTGCAATGGAAGATGTTTCTGATGAAGAGATAATCGATGCAATAAAAATACTTGCAAGAACTGAAGGTATTTTTGCAGAAACAGCTGGTGGGGTTACTCTTGCAACTTATATTAAACTTTTGAAGGATGGAAAAATTGATAAACGAGATAGCACAGTACTGTGTATTACTGGAAATGGTCTAAAAACTGCTGAAGTTTTAAATGGACAAACTGCTGAAGTTTATCAGATTAAACCCAATCTATCTTCCTTTGAAGAGATTTTAAAAAGAATAAGACAAAAGGAGGGGAAATAGAATGGCAGTAAAAGTTTTAATACCAACACCACTTCAGAAACTAACGGGTGGAAAAGATATTGTAGAGGCTGCGCCTGGAAAAATAATAGATATAATCTTTGCTCTTGATAAAAATTATCCAGGACTTGCAGAGCGACTCTGTCAAGATGGTAAGATAAGAAGGTTCATTAACATCTATCTTAATGAAGAGGATATAAGATTTCTTCAAGGTGAAGAAACTATAGTAAAAGATGGAGACGAAGTTTCAATTGTTCCTGCAATTGCAGGAGGTAGCTTTTAAAGGAGGCTATTATGTCTGAAGTAAAAAAATTGAGGGTAAGGCTTACGTTTCCTCAGGAACTAATCAAAGAACCTGTTCTATTTAGAATGGCAAAGAAATACGATGTAATGCCAAATATTCGCAGAGCAAGAGTCACAGATACATTTGGAGAGATGATTCTTGAATTAGAAGGGCTTGAAGAAAATTTAGATAAGGGCATAAACTCTTTGCGGGAGCAGGGAGTGGTGGTTGAACTAATAGAAGGAGATATAATTGAATAGCTATGGATGCAAAATCTGAATGGCAGGGAATTATTAAAAAATACTTCGATTTTTTTCCTGTATCTGAAAAAACACCAATTGTAACACTGTTAGAAGGAAACACGCCTCTTCTGAAGGTAAACAATCTTACAAAAACCTTATCGATGGATTTGCAATTATATCTTAAATTTGACGGTGCTAATCCAACAGGTTCCTTTAAAGACAGGGGAATGACTCTTGCAATCTCAAAAGCAGTTGAACAGGGTTCTCGAGCAGTAATATGCGCATCCACAGGAAACACTTCAGCCTCTGCTTCTGCATATGCAGCAAGGGCAGGAATCAAAGCTATTGTTTTAATTCCTGAGGGAAAGATTGCCACGGGAAAACTCGTTCAAGCAATGATTCACGGTGCTGTAGTAATTCAGGTTAAAGGAAACTTTGATCAAGCGCTAAGCATTGTAAGAGCAATTGTAGAGGAATATCCTGTTACTCTTGTAAATTCAATAAATCCATTTAGAATAGAAGGACAGAAATCTGCTGCCTTTGAGATATGCGACCAGCTTGGTTTTGTTCCCGATTATCATGCACTTCCTGTAGGAAATGCAGGAAATATCTCGGCATACTGGAAGGGTTATAAAGAATACAAAGAAAAAGGGCTAATATCAAAACTTCCGAAGATGCTTGGATTTCAAGCAGCAGGAGCTGCACCAATTGTGCTCGGTCATCCTGTAGAAAAACCCGAAACAGTGGCTACTGCAATTAGAATTGGCAATCCTGCAAGTTGGAACACAGCTATTCAGGCAAGAGATGAATCCGGTGGAACAATAGATATGGTTACTGATGAAGAAATTCTCAATGCTTACAAATTGATAGCCTCCTGTGAGGGAATCTTCTGTGAGCCAGCCTCTGCAGCATCTGTTGCTGGTGTAATAAAACTTTACAGACAGGGATATTTTCCAAAAGGAAGCACTGTTGTATGCACACTTACAGGAAATGGACTTAAGGACCCAGACATAGTATTTAGGGTAACTGAAACGCCTACTCTTCTTCCAGCTGATGTTAATGTAATAAAATCCTTTGTGGAGAAGATGTTATGAAATACATTGTAATTGTCCCGGATGGTGCTGCTGATCATCCCATAGAAGAACTTGGAGGTAAAACTCCCTTACAGGTAGCTAACACTCCTAATATGGATTTTCTCGCCTCTGAGGGTTTAACAGGCTCAGTGAGAAATATTCCTCAGGGCTTTCCACCAGGTAGTGATGTGGCAAATCTTAGCATCCTTGGCTATGATCCCCGTATATACTACACAGGAAGAGCTCCATTAGAAGCAGTAAGCATGGGATTATCCCTTGCAAGTGAAGACATTGCATACAGATGTAATCTTGTAACTCTTAATTTTTCTAATAAAAAACAAATTCTTATGGAGGACTATTCCTCTGGACATATAACTTCTGAGGAGGCTAAGATTCTAATTGAAGAGATTAACAGTAAACTCGGAAATGACTCCCTTAGATTTTACCCAGGAGTAAGCTATAGGCATATAATGCTTTGGAAAGGTGGAACAGAAGATGTAGAATGCACTCCTCCTCACGACATAACTGGAAGGGAAATCTCTAGCTATTTGCCAATTGGCAAAAATTCGAACTTTTTAAAAGATCTTATTTTTAAATCATGGGATATACTTAAAAACCATCCCATAAATAAAAAAAGAATTTCAGAGGGTAAAAAACCAGCAAACAGCATATGGCTTTGGGGACAGGGTCGGACACCAAATCTTCCCACATACAAAGAAAAATACAATATCACAGGTGCTCTTATTTCCGCTGTTGACCTTACCAAAGGGCTTGGAATTCTTGCAGGTTTTCATATAATAAATGTTCCTGGAGCTACTGGATGGATAGATACCAATTATTTAGGTAAGGCTGAATATGCTTTAAATGCCCTTGAAAGGGTTGACTTTGTCTATCTTCACATAGAGGCTCCTGATGAAGCAGGGCATCAGGGAGATTATAAGATTAAAATTAAAGCAATAGAAGACATAGATAAAATAGTAATCGGTAAAATTCTTGAAGAAGCACCAAAAAGATTTAAAAATTATAAAATCTTGCTTCTACCCGATCATCCCACGCCAGTGAAATTAAAGACCCATACGGCTGAACCAGTACCCTTTGTAATTTATGAAAGTGGTAAAGGAGTAAAAAAACAAAGAAAATTCTCTGAAGAGATCTTACTCAGCCCAGATATAAAAATAGATGAAGGATTTAAGCTTATGGACAGATTTATTAAGGCAAATGACTGAATTACTTCAAATTCTTCTTCATATTGATGTCTATTTAGAAACTCTCTTTACTCAAATAGGTTCATGGATATATGTGGTGCTTTTTATTATCGTTTTTTCAGAAACAGGACTTGTTATTGCGCCCTTTCTGCCAGGAGATTCTCTGCTCTTTGCTGTAGGGGCCCTTTCATCAAGAGAATTTATATGTCCATGGATTTCTTTTGTTACTTTAAGCATCGCAGCCACGCTTGGAAATACAGTTAATTATCACATCGGTAAATTTGTAGGACCAAAGGTATTTTCTAAAGAAAAATCCATTTTTTTTAACAAAAAGCATCTTCAGACCACTGCTTCTTTCTATGAGAAACATGGTTCAAAAACAATTGTTATTGCGAGATTTTTACCAATAATTAGAACATTTGCACCCTTTGTAGCTGGCATTGGAAAAATGAAATACTTCAAGTTTCAAACGTATAATATTATAAGCAGCATCATTTGGAGCGGTTCTTTTATATGGGCTGGTTATTTTTTCGGAAATTTACCTATTGTAAAGAACAATTTTTCCCTTTTTATACTCGCAATCATCGTTCTCTCTTTTATGCCAACTTTAATAAAAGCCATTTCAATGAAAAGGAGTAAAAAAGGTTGATTCCTATTAGAGATTGCTTACCACGAAGATACACTCCCTACATGACATGGATAATCATATCTATTAATTGCTTAATCTTTATTTTTGAGTTAATGTTTTCAAAGGAAGATTTAGATTTGATTTTTCACCTATTTGGCATTATTCCAGCAAAATACATGATGGTAGAAAAATTACCTCTTGATCCATTCTTTTATCTACCCTTTTTAACAAGTATGTTTCTTCACGGAGGATGGTTTCATCTTATAAGTAACATGTGGATAATGTGGATTTTTGCGGACAATGTGGAAGATAAAATGGGCTCCTTTCGATTTCTTATATTTTATCTTCTATGCGGACTTGGAGCAGGATGGATTCACTGCTTGGTATATCCATTGTCAACTATTCCTACGGTGGGAGCCTCTGGAGCTATTTCAGGAGTATTAGGCGCCTATATGGTAATGTTTCCCCAAGCAAGAGTTATTACACTCTTTCCAATTCTTTTCTTCCCCTTCTTTTTTGCCCTTCCAGCCATTGTTTACATACTTATGTGGTTTTTTATTCAGCTTTTCTCTGGTCTGGGTTCCCTTCTTTCTCCTGCTGATGTGGGAGGAGTAGCTTGGTGGGCTCATATAGGAGGATTTGTTGTGGGAATTTTAATTCACCGATTATTTGTAATTAAAAGACGCCTTAAAATTTATGACGACAACTTTGATTATTATTGTGCCTGGGGTAGATTTCTTTAATTATGAAGAAAAAATTGGAAAAAATTATCGAATGGATTCTTTGGAAAAGCAGATTATTTGTAATTTTTGCAGTATTGGCAAGTGTTTTTTCTTCATTAGTCTTAATTATCTTAGCAACCTATGACATTTTTCTGATGATATTCGATATTGCATCTGCCTTAGGACAAAAGACTGTAATTTACGAACTTCAAAAGACAGTAATAGCTCGAATAATAGGCGCCGTTGACCTATATCTTATTGCCACAGTTCTTTTAATCTTTGGAATCGGGCTATATGAACTTTTCATAAGCAAAATTGTTCACATTGAAGAGGATAAAAAATCTGCTGGTATTCTTGTAGTTCATTCATTAGACCAACTTAAAGAAAAACTTGCGAAAGTCATTATCATGGTTCTAATAGTCTCTTTTTTTAAAAATGCTATCGAGATGAAATATGAAGACATACTTCAGATACTTTATCTGGGACTTGGAATATTTCTTATTTCTCTCTCTCTTTATCTAACTCACAAGAAGCATTAAATTGAGAAAAAGGGGAAGGCATGGACCTTCCCCTGCGGAAGTTTTAAAGGATAGGTAAGTATCTATCAAGCTCGTAAGGGAAAATTCTTATTCTGTAGTCATCCCACTCTTTCCTTTTACTCTCTAAAAGATTTGTAAAAATATGGTCACCAACAGTTGATCTTAAGAGTTCGCTTTTCTCTGCATGCTCAATTGCTTCTATAAGGCTACCTGGAAGACTATCAATTCCTAAGGCTTTTCTTTCCTCAGGATCAAGATGGTAAACATCCTTTTCAACTGGGTCTGTAAGCTTATATTTCTTCTCAATTCCTGTTAATCCAGCATTTAACATGCATGCAAAAGCAAGATAGGGATTGCATGCTGGATCAGGACTTCTAAGCTCAATTCTTGTTGCTTTTTCTTTACCAGGCTTGTAAAGAGGTACTCTGATTAGAGCAGACCTGTTTCTTCTTGCCCAGCAGATATAAACAGGAGCTTCATAACCTGGCACTAATCTTTTATAAGAATTAACCCACTGATTAAGCACAAGGGTTATTTCCTTTATGTGCTTGAGCAACCCAGCTATATAGCTTTTTGCAATATCTGACAGATAATAGGGATCCTTAGGATCAAAGAAAGCATTTTTATCACCCTTAAATAATGACTGGTGGGTATGCATTCCACTTCCATTTTCTCCAAAAAGTGGTTTTGGCATAAATGTGGCATATACACCATGTCTTTTTGCAATCTCTTTAACAACAACCCTGTAGGTCATGACAATATCAGCCATGTTTAAAGCTTCTGCGTATCTAAGGTCTATCTCATGCTGAGATGGAGCAACCTCATGATGAGAATACTCAACCTTAATACCCATCTGCTCAAGGGCCAGTATAGTATCTCTTCTTAAATCCTCGGCTGCGTCAAGAGGATAGTCGAAATATCCTCCTTCATCAAGAATTTCTGGGCATTTATCAGATTTGAAATAGAAAAATTCAAGTTCTGGTCCAAGATAAAAGGTAAAACCTTTTTTGGCTGCCTTTTCAAGGTTTGTTTTTAAAATATAACGAGGATCACCCTTATATGGTGTACCATCTGGCTCGTAAATATCGCAAAACATTCTTGCTACAGGACTTTCCTTTGGTCTCCAAGGAAGAACTGCAAAGGTTGTTGGATCAGGTCTTGCTATCATATCAGATTCATCAATTCTTGCAAAACCATGAATGGATGAACCATCAAAACCCATTCCTTCGGAAAAGGCAACATCAAGTTCTTCCACAGGAACGGCAAAACTTTTTAGTTGACCAAGAATATCGGTAAACCACAACCTAACAAACTTCACATTCAACTCTTTTACTAGCTTCATTACATCCTTTTCATCTCTTGGCTTTGAGTGAGTCATAAGTTCCTCCATATTTTTTATTTTTTGAGGCAATGCCTCAAATTAAAAGCCAGACTTTGGCAGTTCTATAAAATCTGCTAAATATACTTTAACAAACTTTACCATTTATCTCCTAATCATTAAAGCATTTTTATATTCAACGGCTAACGGTTGCCATATAGCATATAATAGCAATTAATAACTTTTTTGTCAACAATTTTGTATATATCTACGATTAATATATCAAATTAATCCATAACAAGCATTTTGATGCAAAAACTCAATTTGACCGATAACAATACCGCTAATGCTTTCAATTAAGATAACAAATCATTTGATCTCAGAGGTACAATAGGGACAGCGAGTTGCCTTTAGAGGAATTTGGCTAAAGCAAAAGGGGCATTCCTTGGTAGTCAAAGGAGCAGGTTGTGACTCCTGCTTTCTTCTAAAACGATTCACCTGTTTGATTACAACAAAAATAGCAAAAGTGATAATAATAAAATCTAAAATATTATTTATAAAGGCTCCATATTTAATTAGGACCGATTCTGCAGGTTCCTTGCCTTCCTTTAAAGTAATAGCCAGTTTGGAGAAATCAATATTTCCCACTAAAAGACCAATTGGGGGCATTATGACATCATTTACAAAGGAGCTAACAACTTTACCAAAGGCTCCACCTATTATAATTCCAATTGCCATATCTAAAACATTGCCCCGCATGGCAAACTCTTTAAATTCATTTAGCATAGACATGTGTTCCTCCTTTATTAAATTTTTATAAATTATATACTAAATAACTCAAAAAGTAATCTCACAACCCTCGGCAAATTCAACCTCTGAAGTCCTCCAAAAGTGTAGTTCTCCTGCATATACGAAGAAATTTGCCTATACCAGAACTCCATGAATTTAAGTAAGCAGCATATTTAGAAAAGCTTGTTTTTTCAGAAGTACAACTTTCACTCAATTAATTTCAGAATATTGCAAATATTTTAAATATTAAAATTTATCACAAAATTTTTTGCCTTAAGTTTTTTATTTTAACTATAGATTGACAAAATTGTTACTTTGTTAATATGCTATGAATATGGTAACCATTTGCCGAAGGGAGAATTTGAATGTGTAGATTAGCTGCTATAACTTCAGCAAAGTATTTTTCGCCCATGGAAAACATACTTGCCCTTGAGACTATGAAAGAAGGGCATGACGGTTCCGGGCTTGGACTTACCCTTAAAGATTTAGGTGGTGAGTTCAAAGATTTAAAAGAATATCCCATTCTTTCTGGAATATGCTCAAGAAAGGGAAGAGAAATACTTGAGTCATACATGGAAGAGATGGGATTTAAAATGATTTATCATTGGAAACCTAAAATTAAGCAAGTTAAAGGCATCATAAGAAGGGATCATTACTTTGCCTATGTATTTGATTATCCAGATGGATGGAAAGATAAATCCTGGAGGGAAAAGGAAGATCTTCTCATGAATACACGGCTAACCTTAAGGAAAATGGGCGAAGCCGATGAGTCAATCTTTGTTTTCTCCTTTTATCCTGATGTGATAACCCTCAAAGAAGTAGGAGACCCTCTTGAGGTTGGAGAATTTTTTGGTCTTGATAAAGATATTTTAAAAGCAAAGATTATCTTTGCTCAGGGAAGACAAAATACGAACTATCAAATTTATCTATATGCCTGTCATCCTTTTTTTATTCAAGGATATTGCACAATGACAAATGGAGAAAATACGGCCTTTGTTCCAATAAGAGAGTTCCTGATGAGTCGGGGGTTTCCAGGCTACATGGGCTATAATTCTGATAGCGAAGTTTTTGCCCATATTCTTCATTATGTATCACGGCAACTTAATTTTCCTCTTACCTACTATAAAGATGTTTTGACCCCTCTAAAGTGGGACGAGATTGAACAAAGAAAGGATAAAGAGGCTCTTTTCCTCATAAAACAATCTATGAGGCCTCTTTGCATTGATGGACCAAACATGGTAATAGGCTTTATCCCTGATGGAACTTGCTTCATGGTCCAGGATGCTAAAAAATTAAGGCCCGGAGTAGTCGGAGGTATAGAAGGAAAATATGCTCTCATGTCAGAATTATGCGGACTTGATAAGGTTATTCCAAACAGAGATAGGTCAAAGGATATATTTCCGATGAAGTATGACATGGTGATAGTATCACCAGATGCAAAGGAGGTAAAGGTATGGAACCAGCTAATGGCTTAAAATTAGACTACAATCATGCTCTTACAATAAAGGAATTTCCCTACATAATAAGATGGCGAGAGGACCGTTGTAAGCGTTGTGGTCAATGCACAGCCGTATGTCCAAATGGAGCAATAAAGCCAACTGTGAAATATATGCGAGTAATTGAATCGGGTGGAGACACACCAAAACCAAAGCCAGTAAGAAGAATAATACATGTTATTGAACAGGTGAACAATATAGAGAACTATTGTACTGGTTGTGCGGTTTGTGCTCTTGTATGCCCAAACAATGCTATTGAACCTGAGTATAATCCTCAAAATAAGTTTCTTTTCTACAAAAATCTAGGTGGAGAAGGATACAAAAGAGGTGGAAGACGAAATGACCCAGGAGTTTCTACACTTGATAGAATAAAGTTTACAAGAATCTCAATGCTTACAGATCCAGCTCTTGATGCAGGAAGGCACGAGTTTAGAGTGCGTTCATATATTGGAAGAATTCTTCCACCAGAAGAATTACCATTAAAAGTTGAAGATGGCAGACTTGTTGTTGATAAAACAAGAGGTAAATTTATTCCACCTGTAAGAGAAATATTTCCAATAATGATTGGAAGCATGTCCATAGGAGCACTCTCTCCATACATGTGGGAAGGTCTCGCAATGGGCGTTGCCTATCTTAATGAAGTCGAGGGAATACCTGTTGTTATGTGTTCAGGTGAGGGAGGTTTCCCACCCAGACTTCTTAAGTCTCGCTATGTAAAATATTTTATCCTGCAAATTGCCTCTGGATATTTTGGATGGGATAGTATCATTCATACCCTTCCCTATATGACAGAAGATCCTGCAGCCATAGAGATAAAATACGGTCAAGGAGCCAAGCCAGGAGACGGAGGACTTCTCATGGCGCCAAAAGTAATTAAGCTTATTGCAGAAATAAGGGGTGTGCCAATGTATGTTGATTTACCATCTCCTCCCACCCACCAAACAAAGTACTCTATTGAAGAGGCTGTTATGAAAATGATCCAATCAATGTCAATGGCCTTTGGATTCAGAGTGCCCGTTTATCCAAAAATTTCGGGAACAAGAACTTCAAAGGCAGTGCTTAATAATCTTGCGAGAAATCCCTATGCAGCAGCCCTTTGCATAGATGGAGAAGACGGCGGAACAGGAGCAGCCTATAATGTATCTTTAGATAAAATGGGACATCCTATAGCATCAAACATAAGAGAATGTTATTTGGATCTTGTCAAGCAGGGCAAACAAAATGAACTTCCACTAATTGCTGCAGGTGGAATTGGTAAAAAAGGTAACCTTGCAGCAAACACAGCAGCCCTCATAATGCTGGGAGCATCGGCAGTTGCCATCGGAAAATACATAATGCAGGCAACAGCTGACTGTCTTGGCGATGAGTGGAATCGCTGTAATCTATGTAATACAGGAAAATGTCCAAGGGGAATAACAACTCAAGACCCAAAACTATACAGACGACTTAACCCTGATAAAATAGCTGAAAGGGTAGTAGAAATATTTAAAGCTGCTGATGTTGAACTTCGTAAAATCTTTGCTCCAATGGGAAGAAGCACCGAATTACCAATTGGTATGTCTGATGGTTTAAGCATAGATGATAAAGCAATGGCAGAAAGGTTGGAGATAAGCTATGCCTGCTAAAAAAACTCAAAAGGAAACTTTAAAAACAGCCTTACATGAAAGCCTAATCTCTTTCGATGATGCTGTAGTGTGGAAAGATGAAAAGAGTGTCCTAATCTATGGAAATTTGAAAGGAAAAAGAGTTCCCTCAAGAATTCTTGAGGAGTTCATTCAAGAATCAGTTCGCAAAGGTGCAAGGGACATACAAATAATTGCTGATGGACAGCACGGGATTGGTGGCCGTATTTATCCGCAGGGTGAAACTGTAAGATTTACCATTGAAGGACCTGTTGGACAAAGATGCGGATCTATGGGAATGTTTGGGACTGAAATTCTTGTTAAAGGTGGTGTATCTGATGATGTTGGTTGGCTTAACTGCGGAGCTAAAATAACAGTTCTTGGAGATGTCACAAATGGCGCTTGGAACGCTGCTGCTCAGGGCATTCTTTATGTGCAGGGAAGTGGAGGAGCTCGTTGTGACACCATGACAAAACACAATCCACGCTTTGATCCTCCTCAATCGTGGTATTTTAGAGATGTGGGAGATTCTTTTGCAGAATTTAAAGCTGGCGGAATTGCAGTTATATGTGGCATAAATCCAAGAAATAGAAGAAGTGTGCTTGGATATAGACCATGCGTTGGTATGGTTGGTGGAATTATCTATTTTCGAGGGAAAATAGACGGCTATTCTGAAAGGGATGTAAAACTTCTCGACATTAGTGAACAGGACTGGCAGTGGCTTTCCTTAAACCTTGAGACCTTTCTTAAAGCCATCGATAGAATGGACTATTACCATGAACTTACTAAAAACCCCATAGAATGGCATAAACTTGTTCCCTATACACCGCAGGAGCGTAGGCAGAAGAGATGGTTTAAAATATCCATGGAGGATTTTAGAAAAAACTACTGGGAAGAAAATGTGGGAAAAGGAGGAATATTTGCCGAATACCTTGACCATGAATTAACTGTTATACCATACATTGTAACTGGTGAATATCGTCGTTTTAAACCAGTTTGGGCAAATGAAAAATATGCACCTCCCTGTGCTTACAGTTGTCCAACCCATATACCAACTCATAAAAGAACTGCTTTAATTAGGCTTGGGAAGATAAAAGAGGCAATTGAACTCGTTCTTGAGTACAGTCCACTTCCAGCAACCGTATGCGGAATGATTTGTCCGAATCTCTGCATGCAGGCATGCACTCGTGGAAGAATTGATGAACCTATATCAGTAAAGGAACTCGGAAAAGTTACTGCTCAATTACCTCCACCTAAAAAAGCAAAACCAACGGGCAACAAGGTAGCAGTAATCGGTGCAGGTCCAGCAGGCATGTCTGTAGCGTGGCAACTATCTCTCAAAGGACATGATGTAACCATATATGAAGCAACAGATAAAATTGGGGGGAAAATTGAACTTTGCATTCCTGAACACAGGCTCAATAAAGAAATACTCCACTTAGAAATAGAAAGATTTAAAGAAGTTGTGCCTGATATAAGGCTAAACACAAAAGTTACGGTAGAAATGTTTGAAAAGATCTATAAAGAAAATGCCTTTGTTGTTATAGCTGTTGGTGCTCATAAGCCAAGAAAAATTCCTTTCCCAGGTTCAGAACACACTATCTCAGCCTATGAATTTTTACGAGCAATAAATGAAGGAAAGTCTTTTGACTTAAAAGATAAAAAAGTGGTTATCATAGGAGCTGGTAATGTGGGAATGGACGCAGCAGTAGAGGCATTTCTATTAGGTGCAACCTCTGTAACTGCTGTGGATATTCAAAAGCCGGCTGCCTTTGGAGCTGAACTTAATTATGCAAAGCAAAAGGGAGTAGAAATTATCTGGCCAAAGTTTACAGAAAAATATGTTCCTGAAGAAAAAAAGATTTACTTCAAAGATGGAACAAATTTTGATGCTGATTTTGTAATAATGGCAATTGGAGACATGCCTGATTTAGATTTTATTCCTCCTCAGATTCATACAGAAAAAGGCTGGGTTGTAATCAATGAGTTTTTCCAAACATCCAATCCAAAAGTTTTTGCTATAGGAGATGTAACAGCACTTGGACTTGTTACTCATGCAATTGGTCATGGAAGACTTCTTGCAGAGTATCTACATGGTGAATTAATGCATGCTCCAATTACACGAGATCTCCGTCAAAGAATACCATATGAAAAAATAAAGCTTGACTACTACGAAAGATGTAGAGCAACTTCATCTCTTGAGCAGGAAGCTGAGCGATGTCTATCCTGCGGCTCATGCAGAGATTGCCACATGTGTGAAATTACTTGTTACTGGGGAGCAATTAAGAGAATAGAAAAACCCGATGGCAGATATGAATATGTGGTTGACGAGAATAAATGCATTGCCTGTGGTTTCTGTGTGGGAATTTGTCCTTGCGGTGTATGGGAGATGGTTGAGAATATTTAAAAGTTAAAGAAGTTTCGATAAAAGTTTTTTGCTCGTTCAGTATACTCGGGTAAAATTTTATCTGTTTCAGAAAGCAATTTCTCCTTGAGGGGATTATTTTCAAACCATTCCTCAAGGAGTTCCTTAGTTACTTCAATGTGAAACTGAAAACCATAGACTCTGCCCTTGTAGCTGAAAGCCTGATAATTATATAAATCAGACTTTGCAAGATGCACTGCACCAATTGGAAGCTCAAAGGTGTCTCCATGCCAGTGAAAAACCTTAAACTTTTTCCAAATATCACCAACTGAAGGATGCCTTGCAAGTGAGAGCATCAAAGGATCTCTAAGTCCATCACCAGTAAGCTCTATGTCAAACCAACCAATCTCTTCTACATCTCCCTTATAAACCCTTGCTCCTAAAGTATGGGCAATTAACTGACAGCCAAGACAGATACCTAAGATTTTTATGTTTCTATTTATTCCTTCCCTTATTAAACGGGAAATTGCCTTTAAGTAGGGATACTGTTCCATTTCATAAACTCCCATAGGACCTCCCATTATGACAAGTCCATCAAATTTTTCAAGAGTAGAGGGAAAATCACCATTTTCTGCCTCAAAAATCTTATAAGGAATAGCATTTTCATAAAGATACTGTTCAATGCTTCCAGGCCCTTCATTTACTACATTTTTAATTATTGCTATCATGGAGATTCACATCCTTTTTAATTATTATCCCATATTTTCTTATACGATAGTTAAGCTGTCTCTCAGTGAGTCCTAAAGCATTAGCAGTTTTTCGAATATTAAAATTATATCTGGGAAGGGTATTCATAATTCTAATTCTTTCTAATTCTTCAACCTCTGTAGGAAGCTTTAACTCTCCTTCATATCCTCTTTTTACCCTTAAGACTCCTCTAACTGTATCAGGAAGATCATGAACCTTTATTTTATTTCCTTCGGTCATCACCACAAGTCTCTCAATGGTATTGGAAAGTTCTCGCACATTTCCAGGCCATTCATAGGATATGAGCACTTTAATTGCTTCTTCATCGATTGAAACAGTTTTTTTATATATATCACAAAAGCTTTTAAGATAATACTCAATAAGCAAAGGGATGTCCTCCTTTCTTTCTCTAAGCGGAGGAATATAAATTGGAATAACATTTAAACGCCAAAAAAGGTCTTCCCTAAAATTTCCTTTTTTAATCTCTTCAGAGAGGTCTTTATTTGTTGCTGAAATTATCCTAACATCTACCTTAACTGCTTTTGATGAACCAAGAGGCTCTATTATTCTTTCCTGAAGCACTCTCAAAAGCTTAGGCTGTAAAGACAGCGGAAGCTCACCTATTTCATCCAGAAAAATCGTTCCACCATTTGCCTGCTCAAACTTACCAACTCTTTTTACAGCACCGGTAAATGCTCCTTTTTCAGAACCAAAAAGCTCTGCCTCAAGAAGATTTTCAGGAATTGCAGCACAATTTATAGCTACAAAGGGACCTTTTGCTCTTTTGCTTTGAAAGTGAATGGTCTTTGCGATAAGTTCCTTCCCAGTGCCTGATTCTCCGAAAAGCAAAACTGTTGCGTCTGTTCCAGCAACCTTCATCACTGTCTTTAAAACTGCCTGAAAAGAGGTAGACTGCCCAACTAAGTTAGGAAAATTGTATCTATCCTTTAGCTGGGCTCTTAAAATTAAATTTTCATCTTCAATAATTTTATAGGTCTCCCATAGCTTTAAGAATTGAGCAATTAGCGATGCTACAATTGAAAGAACCCTTAAGTCATCGTCCACATCTCCTTGTTCTTCCCTGTAAATTCTATCTGCAGATATAACACCTAGGATTTCATCTTCTATTTTTATTGGCACACAAAGAAAGGAAATCCCCTTTTTATTAGGTCTGCTTCCGGTTTTGTTTAAAAACTGGGGTTCCTTTTCTATGTCAGGAATAAACATTGGAAGACCACTCTCAATAACCCTTCCCACTATGCCTTCACCTATACGATATTTCCCCCTATTTATCTCTTCCTCTGTAAGCCCATATGCTGCAACAATTCTTATCTCCTCTGTTTTTTTATCAAGAAGAAAAATGCTTCCCCTTCTCATATCAAGCTCTTTTGACAAAATTTCAAAAACACTATATAGATTTCTCTCAAGATCAAAAGAAGATGTGAGAACTTTGCTTACATCAAAAATGGCTTTAAGTTCTATGTTTTCATATTTTTTCATATATTAAACGGCAAACATTTGCCGATGAATTATTATAACATTTGTGTTGCTAACAGTCAACTTAACGCTATCTCAAAAACAGGTCAGAAAAAAGTGATAATTCTCGCTAACTTTCTGAATTCCAACATTATCTTAAAGACCTCTAAAAATCCCAAAACATTATTTTCCAATCAGTTGACATGCCTTTTATGCATTTTAATAAAGAAGAAAGACAAACACCCTCGATTTTAATATATTCATTATTCTTCTATGCAATATACTTAGTTCATTAGCATAACCTCACAAGAAGCATCAGTTTTGTCATTGCGAGACTCCAAATTCCTGACTTTGCTCGGAACAGCCTCCGAAGCAATTTCATCTTTCTTCTCTTTAGCATAGAGTCTTTATTATCCATCGAGAGATTTATTGCCATTTCGTTAATTTTTAAAAACTAAAATGATTACAGATTAACCAATAATGTTATAATTACTGTATGTTTTATGCTGACTTACATTTACACTCTCCTTTTTCTCGAGCTACAAGCAAGGACATGAATCTTGAGACCATTGAACAGTGGGCTCAGATAAAGGGAATTAAAGTAATAGGGACAGGCGATTTTACCCATCCTGCATGGTTTAGAGAAATTGAAGAAAAGCTCTTTGAGGAAGATTGCGGTCTTCTCTCTTTAAGAAAACAGTATAAACTTCCTGTACCTGAAAATTGCATAAATGAAGTTTTCTTTATACTTTCTTCTGAAATAAGCTGTATCTATCAAAAAAATGGTAAATTAAGAAAAATTCATCTTGTCCTTTTAGCTCCATCCCTGAAGGATGTGTTAAAAATAAATCATGCTTTGGCTCAAATAGGAAATATAGTATCAGATGGAAGACCAATTCTTGGCATTGATGCAAAAGAGTTGATGAAGATAATTTTAGACTTATCAAGCGAATCAATAATAATACCAGCTCATGCCTGGACTCCTCATTTTTCAATTTTTGGCTCTCAGTCAGGATTTGATAGCATTGAAGAATGCTTTGAAGAACTAACATCACATATCTATGCTATTGAAACCGGGTTAAGCTCTGACCCACCAATGAATTGGCGATTGAGCAATCTTGATAGAATCACTCTTGTATCAAATTCTGATGCCCATTCGCCGGCAAAAATTGGAAGAGAAGCCAATATATTGGATACTGAGATATCCTATAAAGGAATATTTAAGGCCATAAAAACAGGTGAGGGATTTATAGGTACTGTTGAGTTTTTTCCAGAGGAGGGAAAGTATCATTTTGATGGTCACAGGGTTTGTAAAGTAAGGCTTTCTCCTAAGGAGACAATAAGGAGAAACTACCTTTGTCCTGTTTGCGGAAAGAAAGTTACTGTAGGTGTCAGTCACAGAGTTGAAATCTTATCTGACCGAGAAGAAGGAATAATTCCATCACAGGCACGTACCTATAAATCTATAATTCCTTTGCCAGAGATAATTTCTGAAATCAAAAATTCCTCATTACAGAGCAAGGCAGTACACGATTTTTATATGAAAGCTATAAGTAAACTTGGTAATGAATACGATATATTATTAAACATCCCTCTCAAAGAGATTGAAGGATTTGACAGTGTTCTTGCAGAGGCAATTGATAGAATGAGAAGGGGAGAAGTGATTGTAGAGCCTGGATACGACGGAGAATATGGTAAGATTAAAATATTTGGAAAGAGGAAGGATTCATCCTTTAAAGGGCAGGAATTACTTTTTCGATGAATCTTAATAAAAATCAAAGATTAGCAGTTGAAAGTTCTAATCGATATCTTTGCGTTTTAGCAGGTCCAGGTACAGGAAAAACTTTCACCATAACTGCAAAAATAATTCATCTCCTTGATGAAGGATTAGCTCCCAAAGAGATCGCAGCTCTCACTTTTACTCAAAAAGCTGCCCTTGAGATGAGGCAGAGGGTTTCAAAAAAGTTAAAAGATGAAAGCAAGATTCCTTTTATTGGAACATTCCATCTTCTATGCTTGAGACTTTTGCGTCAGTTTCTACCTGAAAAGGAAAGAAGATTTCGTCTTTGTAATCGGAAACAACAAAGAGAGCTAATTACCCTGTTAGGCGAGAAAGGCACAGATAAAATTATTGAGAAGATTTCAAGATTTAAAAATAAAATTGATACTTTAGATGACTCCATTCGTCCAATTTATGAAAAGTATGAAGAGAAGAAAAAGGAGCTTAACTGTTTTGATTTTGACGATTTACTCCTTAAAACCTTAGAGATGATAAAGAGAAAAGAAATTCCTCCTATTTTTAGCCATATTATTGTTGATGAGTTTCAAGACATTAATAAAATTCAATACGAAATAACTAAAGGACTTGTCAAGAAAGAAGGCTTTATTTCAGTATTTGGTGATCCCGATCAAGCAATTTATTCCTTTAGAGGTTCAGAGATAGACCTTTTTTTAAATTTACCGACAGATTTTAAGGATCTTACTCTTGTAAATCTATGCCTAAATTATCGTTCGCAGGCAAATATTATTGTTGCCTCAAACAAATTTATTACAGCCAATGTGAAGAGATTTTCTAAAAGAATCGAGGCTACTAAAACTGCTGGTAAGCCTTTGTTTTTAATAGAAGTAGAGGATGAATACGAAGAGGCAAAGCTTATTTTAAAAGAGATAAAATCAAGGCTTGGAGCTATTGACTTTACTGATTTGTATGCCAATAAAGAAGAAACTGAATACACTTTTGGTAGTTTTGCTGTGCTTGCAAGAACGAATAGACAGCTTAGACTTATCAAAGAACAATTTCTAAATGAGGGAGTTCCTGTAAAAACAATTCAGCGAGATGCGGAAACGTGGGTTGAGTCTTTCATTAAAAAAATCTCAGAATATTTGCTTAAGAAAGATTATTCAAAAAAACTTATTGAAAATATTGCTCTTGATGAATTCTTTAAGTCGTCAAAACTTCTTGAAGGCCTCAATGAAAATGAGGCATACCTTATTGAGCACATTGCTAAATTTTATAGGAAAGGTCCACTGATTGAAAATCTTGAGGTTTTTATTGACGAACTCTCAGGGGTTACATCATTGGATCTTTTCCCTGAAAATCTCAATGCAGTGAGTTTACTTACTCTTCATGCTGCAAAAGGACTTGAATTCCCTGTGGTTTTCATTGCTGGTTTTGAGGAAGGACTAATTCCCTATACTTTGTCTTCCGATGTGGATATAGAAGAAGAAAGAAGGCTTTTTTATGTGGGAATGACAAGGGCTATGGATGAATTAATTATTCTTCATGCGAGAAATAGAGTTATAAATGGCAAAAAAATGTCTCTTCCAGTATCTTCTTTTCTAAGTGAAATACCCTCTGAATTTATTGAAAGAAAAAAGGTCCAGCCAAAAAGGACCGGACCTTTGCAAAAGGGACTATTTTAAGCCGTTATTTTAGTACCGAGAAGATCAAGGAACTTTCTAATCCATTCAGGATGGGCTGGCCATGCAGGGGCTGTAACAATATTTCCATCAACACAAGCATTTGAGAAGGTTGCATTTACATCGCACCATTTTCCACCAGCAAGTAAAATTTCGGCTTTTACAGCAGGATAAGCTGTAAGAGTTTTCCCACTCACCACATTTGCAGCAGTAAGAAGCTGAATTCCATGGCAGATGGCTGCAACAGGTTTTCCAGCCTCTACAAAGTGTTTTACTATTTCTAAGACTTTATCGTTTAGTCGTAAATACTCAGGGGCTCTTCCTCCTGGTATTACAAGAGCATCATAATCTTCGGGCTTAATTTTTTCAAAATTAGCATTAATCATAAAATTGTGACCTCTTTTTTCAGTATAGGTCTGATCTCCTTCAAAGTCATGTACAGCGGTTTTTACTGTCTCTCCTGCTTTTTTACCTGGACAAACAGCATGAACCGTATGACCGACCATTTTTAACATTTGAAATGGCACCATTGCCTCATAGTCTTCAACAAAATCACCGACAAGCATTAAAATTTTTTTTGACATTAGACACCTCCATTTGAGAAATTTTAAATCTCTATTTTTATTGATTATACATCAAAGCCTTCAGAGTTTAATAGAAGATTTTTTTGACTTGAAATAGGCATTTAGTATAAACTTTTGAATGCGGTATTTAAATGTATTATCTTTTCTGTGTGTGGCATTTTTCATAATATTTTCTTCTTCTGAGGCTTTCTCAAGTCCTTTTCAAAAATTTAAGGATGAATTGGTATCTTACTTCCCAATTATTAATGGCAGAGTTTTAAATCAGGACAATCAGGAAATAACCTTAGACAAAGGACTAAAGGATGGTTTAAAGAATGGCCAGAGAATTACTCTTTTTGAAGAGGGTGCTCCTTTAGTTCATCCAGTTACAAAACAAGTAATAGGAAAGTCAGAAAAAATAATAGGCTCTGCAGAGATAGTAAAAGCTGAGGAAACCTCTGCAAAAGCTGTTATTTTGGATGGTGAGATAAAAGTAAAAAATAATCAGGTGTTTTTCAAAATACCTCGGTCAAAAATTAAAGTTTTGTATGCTCAAACTAATACAGAATGGGCTGTTGGAGAAGCATATTATAGAGAACTTAAGCTGACTGATAGATTTGAATTGATAGATGCTCCCTCTAAGATTGATGATAAGGACTTACTTTTTAAAGAGGCTAAGGGCGCTGATGTCTTACTTATGCTTAAACCTACTAAAAAGGATGGAAATCTTTTGCTTTCTCAGGAACTTTACTGGATAAAAGATAAAAAACTATTAACATCATCTCAATTAGAGCTTACTGTGGCTGCATTAAGTGAATTAAGAAAAAAATATGCATCTCTTATTGTGCCAGAAGGGCATACCTTACTTTCATTCAGACTCTCAAGGAGTACAAATAGAATATCGACTGGTAATTTTGATGGTATTTCTCCTAATCAGATCCTTATAGCCAATGATAATGAAATAAGTCTTTATACGATAGATGTTGATTTAAAACTTAAAACTACCTATTCTATTCCGTTTAGCGGTGATATTCTCTGGTTTGATACAGGTGATTTTGATAAAGATGGTAAAGATGAGATAGTTATAACAATGAAAAGGGAAAACAGGGTGATTTCGTCAATTATAAAATGGTCTGCCGGTGAACTTTCAGAAATAGCAAGACTTGAGGATGTATTTCTTAGAATTTACGAAGGAAAACTAATTGGACAGGCCTTTTCTCCGTCTGAAGGATTTGATGGTGAGATTTTTTATCTGAGGGTAGAAAAATCTAAATACGAAAAAGGAGAGGCATTTAAATTACCAGTAAAATCAAATATTTATGATTTTTATGCCTTTGGAAGCATTCTGTTCAAATGGGAAGAAGATGGTTTTCTTGGCGTATATAATGAAAAAGGAATACCCCTATGGCGTTCTACTGAACCGTTGGGATACGGAACGCAGTATGAGAAACAAACAGGTATTTCCGTGTTGAGCCTTGGAAAGTGGGGGGTGCAAAGTAGAATAAAAGCTTTTGGTAATGGTGTTATAGTTATTGAAAAGAAACCCCTTTTGGGTCTTGTTAATGTCTCTACCTTAGGTTACAGAAGTTCACGACTTCAACTACTTCAATGGACAGGAATAGGTATTGATCAAGTAGATATTACAGAAGAGATGAGTGGAGAGATTCTTGATTATGCTGTTTCATCGGATAAACTTTTTGTTTTGGTGAAGCCACCCTTTGGATTTAATCCTAAGAGGCTTCTTCAGGGAGAAAGCCCTTTCGAAACGCTACTTCATATTTTATCCTTTAAATATTAAAAATTATGATCTGTTTTTTAAAGCATGTTGGAATAATCATGGATGGCAATGGAAGATGGGCTCAATTGCGAGGACTACCTCGTTATGAAGGTCACAAAAGAGGAGTGGAAAAGGTAAAGGAAATAATTCGTGCTGCTTTGCGATTAAAAATTTCGGTGGTTACCTTTTATGCTTTTTCCATTGAAAACTGGCAAAGACCTAAAAAAGAAGTAGAGATAATAATGGAACTTCTCGAGAATACTCTTAAGAAAGAGAAAAAAAACTTTATTTCTCAGGGTGTGAGATTTAAAATGATAGGGAATCGCTATCTAATGCCAGAAAATATTCTCTCTGTTATCGAAGAGACCGAGCAAGAAACTTCCAATTGCAAAGAACTTATAGCTCAATTCGCAATTAGCTACAGTGGAAGGGATGAAATTATAAGAGCTGTAAAGAGACTAATAAAGGAGGGAATTACACCTGATATAATAGATGAATCTCTAATAAACTCCTTTCTTGATACATCAGGAGTAGCTGAGCCTGATTTAATAATAAGAACATCTGGAGAACAAAGACTGAGTAATTTTCTTATATGGCAGTCTGCCTACTCTGAGTTTTATTTTACCCAAACTCTTTGGCCAGATTTTACAGAAGATGAGTTTACTGAGGCAATACTCGATTTTCAGAAAAGACAAAGGAGATTCGGAAAGGTAAGTGAGTTTACGAGGGCATACTAAAAGAATTCTTATTGCCTTAATAGTACTTCCAATTTTAGCATTCATTATTATTAAGCTACCACCACAGTATTTTTTTGGCTTAATTATCTTGGTAAATATCATAGGGACTTGGGAGTTTTTGAGAATATATAGATTATCCAATTTTTGGATTTACATAGGAGTATTGTTTTCTATTTTAATCTTTTTACTAAACTGTTTTTATTACACCTATGCTCTCTATTACTATGCCTTATCCTTTATGGCAATTACTCTATTCAGGCTTTTTTTTAAAAGACAGCCACAAGGTGCACTTAATGACATATCTCCTATAATAATCGCTTTAATGTATATTCCCACACTTCTCTCCTTTCAGTGGTTTTTAAGAGCAGAGGGATGGCAGTGGTTAATTTATCTCTATGCTGTTGTTTGGACAGCAGATTCTTTTGCTTACTATTTTGGCAAAGGATTTGGTAAAAAGAAGCTTTATCCAGAGATAAGCCCTAAAAAAACATGGGCTGGTGCATATGGATCAATAATAGGAGGATTGTTTTCATCTTCTTTGTTAGGCTATTTTCTTTTTAACTTACATCTTTTCAGCTTTGTTCTTATGGGCTTATTTATCGGCTTTGCTTCCATATTGGGCGATTTAGTTGAATCGATGTTTAAAAGAGATGGTGGAGTTAAGGATTCGGGATTTTTATTTTCAGAACATGGCGGTGTGCTTGATAAAATCGATGCTATTCTTTATGCGGGAGTTATACTTTATTTTGGAATGAAACTTATGTAGGAGCAAAAGGTGAAAAAGGTAGTTATTTTAGGAAGTACTGGTTCAATTGGTAAAAGTGCCCTTGAAGTAATAAGAAAATTTCCTGATAAATACAGTGTGCTTGGACTTGCAGCAAAGAGTAGTATTCATGTTTTAGAGGAACAAATTAAAGAATTTAAACCCAAATATGTAGCAGTTTATGAAAAAAGAGCATTTGACGAGATTAGAGACAAAATGAAGGGTGTTGAAATTTTATTCGGAGAAAAGGGAATTTGCCAGATTGCAAAACTCGAAGAAGCAGATGTAATACTTTCTGCAATAGTTGGAGCTGCTGGGCTTCTTCCAACTTTTGAAGCAGTTAAAGCAGGGAAAACTATAGGCCTTGCAAACAAAGAAAGCCTTGTAATGGCCGGTGAATTAATAAAAAAGGAAATGAAAAATACAGGCGCAAAGATAATTCCTGTAGACAGCGAACACAGCGCTGTATTCCAGTGCATTAATGGCTGTAACAAACCGTACATAAAGAAAATATGGCTAACAGCATCAGGAGGTCCTTTCAAAGGATTTAAAAAAGAACAAATTAAAAATGTAACACCCGAGGAAGCATTAAACCATCCTAAATGGAAGATGGGCCGTCGAATCACTGTTGACTCTGCTACTCTTATGAATAAGGGTTTTGAGGTGATTGAAGCCCATTACCTATTTAATATACCGATAGAAAATATAGGTGTTCTTATACATCCACAGAGTATTGTCCATTGCCTTGTTGAATTTATTGATGGAACCTATCTTGCTCAGATGAGTAATCCTGACATGAAGGCACCTATTGCTTTAGCGCTATCTTTACCTGAAAGACTTCCGAGTATTGTTAAGCCTATAGACTGGACTTTAACATCCCAATTAGAATTTGAGCTTCCTAATACAGATGTATTTCCTTGTCTTAAACTTGCCTATGAAGCTGTTCACATTGGAGGGACAATGCCTACAGTTTTAAATGCTGCTGATGAAGTGTCTGTTGAAGCTTTTCTTTCAGGAAAGTTAAAATTTAATGAGATATACGAAATAATAAAAAAAGTAATGGACAGCCATGTAGCATTTCAGATAAACACTATAGAAGATGTTCTTGAAGCTGACAGTTGGGCTAGAAAAATGGCAAGAAAGGAGATAGGAGAATGACATTTATTTATGCCATAATTCTTTTTGGTTTTTTAATATTTATTCATGAACTTGGACATTTTTTATTTGCAAAATGGTGCGGTGTTAGAGTACTTAAGTTCTCAATAGGTTTTGGGCCTAAAATATTGGGAAGAAAAATAGGAGAAACTGAGTATTTATTGAGCGCAATTCCATTAGGTGGATATGTAAAAATGTATGGAGAGGATACAGGAGAAGAAGTTATTGATAAAAAAAGATCCTTTAAACATCAGCCTGTTTATAAAAAAATAATAATCGTTCTTGCGGGTCCACTTTTTAATATTTTAGGTGCTGTTTTATTATTTTGGGTTATTTTTGTCCATGGAATTCCTGTGCTTAAGCCGGTTATTGGTGAGGTCATGGTAAAGTCTCCAGCACAAATTGCAGGGCTTGAAAAAGGTGACAGGGTTTTAGAAATTAATGGTCAAAAAATAACTAACTGGTTTGATATGGCTCAATTAATTCAACAGAATCCTGAAAATTCTCTTAAATTTAAGATACAAAGAGGTGAAGAATTTAAAATTATTGAAATAAAACCTGAGTTAAAGATAACAAAAAACCTTTTTGGAGAACAAATAAGGATTGGGCAAATTGGAGTCAAACCAGCAGAAGAGTTTTTTATTCAAAAAGAAGACCCTCTGACTGCTTTGAACAAATCAATTGCCAAGTGCTATGAAATTGTAGAACTGACCTACCTTACAATAGTGAAGATATTTCAGAGGGTTGTTTCTACTGAGGTTATAGGTGGTCCTATATTAATATTTCAGGCTGCTGGAAAAACAGCAGAACAAGGGCTTATAAGTTTTTTAAGTTTTGCAGCCATAATAAGCATAAATCTTGGAGTGCTTAATCTTCTGCCAATTCCTGTTCTCGATGGTGGACACATAGTGTTCTTTATAATTGAGGCAATAAGAAGAAAACCTTTAAATGAAAAATTTATTGCTATCTCTCAGCGAATTGGAATAGCTTTTTTATTAGGGCTTATGTTACTTGCTTTTTATAATGATATTTTCAGGCTTCTAAACCCAGATAAGATGCCTTTTGGAAAATGAAAAGACTTTTCTCAGCTGGTGGAGTAGTGTATAAATTTGAAGGAGATAAACTAAAAATTCTCTTAATTGCCACTAAAAACAAAAAAGTATGGAGCTTTCCAAAAGGACATATAGAAAAAGGTGAAAAACCAACAGATACAGCATTGAGAGAGATAAAAGAAGAAACAGGAATCGAGGGAAAGATAACAGATGATTTAGGAGAGGTATCCTATTGGTTTGAAGAAAAGGGAGAAAAAATTTTGAAGACTGTAAAATACTTCCTTGTTGAATATGTTGCAGGACAAATAAATCCCAACTGGGAAATAGATGATACTAATTGGTTTAGTGTAGATGAGTCCTTTGAGAGAATAACATACAAAACTGACAGGGATGTACTAAAGAAAGCTTTGGAGAAGCTATATGGGAAAGGTTTTAGACAGGGAAGCCTTAAAAGTTGAAATAGAAAAACTTAAAAAAAGAAGAAAAAAAATTATATTCACCAATGGGTGTTTTGATATTATCCATGCAGGTCATGTTAAATACTTAAGGGATGCGAAGAAATTAGGCCACATTCTGGTAGTAGGGCTTAATTCTGACAATTCAGTAAAAAAAATAAAACCCTTAAGACCTATTAACTCACAAGAGGAAAGAGCAGAAGTCCTGGCATCCCTTGAGATGGTTGATTTTGTAACCCTATTTGATGAAGAGACCCCCTATGAGCTTATAAAATTTATTCAGCCTGATGTGCTTGTAAAAGGAGGAGATTGGAGTCTTGAAAAAATTGTAGGCGCAGACTTAGTAAGAGAGGTTTATAGTCTTCCATATATAGAGGGAAAATCAACAACAGGGATAATAGAGAAGATTTTGGAAAGATACACCAAAAGGAATCTTTCACCACAAATTTTTGAAAAGGCAAAAGGAGTAAAGTTGTTAGTGCTTGATGTTGATGGAGTGCTTACATCAGGAGGAATAATTTTTGATAATGAAAGCAATGAATTAAAAGTGTTTAATGTAAGAGATGGTCATGGAATTGTTATGCTACAAAAAATAGGAGTAAAGGTGGCAGTGATTACTGGTAGGCATTCTAAGGCTTTGGAAAGAAGAATAAAAGAACTTGGCATAGAAGAGGTTCATCAAGGTACAAGAGAAAAACTAAAAAGCTTTAATCAACTCGTGGAGAAATATGGATATAAAAAGGAAGAAATTGCTGCAATGGGAGATGACATTATTGATCTTTCTATTCTTAAAAGGGTTGGTTTTTCAGCATCACCCTCAGATGCCCACGAAGAAGTGTTAAAGCGAGTTGATTATGTTACGGAGAAGAGAGCAGGAGAGGGTTCTGTAAGAGAGATATGCGACATTATTATCCGTTCCAAGGGATTTATGGATAAATATATCGATGAATATTCGAACCTTTAATCTTCCCACTACATTAACAGTTATAAGAATATTGTTAATACCCCTTTTTTTAATTGAAGCACCCTCTAATCCCCAATTGGGAGCTTTTTTATTTTTCATAGCAGCAGTTACTGATTTTTTTGATGGTTATTTGGCAAGAAAATTTAAACAAATAACTAAATTAGGCATAATTTTGGATCCAATAGCAGATAAACTTCTTGTTATAACAGCGCTCATTGTTCTTGTTGATCTCGTTAGGGTGCCAGTCTGGATAGCAGCTGTTATAATTCTTAGAGAGTTTATTATTACAACCATGCGTTTTTATGCACTTTCAAGGGGGGTAGTTATTCCTGCTGAGTCTGCAGGAAAGATTAAGACAGTTTTACAGATGATAGCCATTTTGTTCTTACTTGTAGCTGATGAAATTTATGGTGTAGATTTATATGACATAGGCACTGTTTTAATTTATTTTGCAACCCTCCTGGCCATATATTCAGCTATGATGTATATTTTCCATTTCTGGAGGAACATCAGATGATACTTTTTGTGTGCCTATTGTCCTTCATTATTGGTTCCATACCTTGGGGATATCTAATTGGTAAAGCTAAAGGAATTGACCTTCGAAAAACAGGAAGTGGAAATATTGGAGCAACTAATGTAATGCGTATAATCGGGAAAAAAGAAGCTTTAATTACTCTTTTACTTGATATATCAAAGGGATTTATACCTGTATGGCTAATATCTCTAATATATCCAAAAAATTTTACACTTATGGGTTTAGCAGGCATTTTTGCAATTTTAGGACATTGTTTTACTCCCTTTCTTAAGTTTAAAGGTGGGAAAGGAGTTGCCACATCAATTGGAGTGCTTTTAGCTTATACACCCTTATCGGCGCTGATAACTATAATGATCTGGATTTTTGTATTTAAAGCATCAAAAATTTCCTCTCTTGCAGCTTTAATATCCTTTGCCTTATTACCTGTAACTGTTTATATTATCAACTATCCAAATGATGCCTTAATCTTTGCTTCTTTAGTGACTGCTATTATATACTTAAGGCACATTCCCAATATAAAAAGATTATTAAAGGGTACTGAACTGAAAGTTGGTGAAAAATAATGAAAAAAGCAGTGGTTCTCTTAAGTGGCGGAATTGATTCATCTACGACCCTTGCTATAGCTAAAGAACAGGGATTTGATTGTTACGCTATTTCCTTTGATTATGGGCAAAGGCACAGGATAGAACTAATTAGTGCTCAAAGAGTTGCAAAACAAATGGGAGTAAAGGATCATTTAATAGTCTCTTTTGATTTGAGAAAAATTGGAGGCTCTGCTCTTACTTCCCAATTAGAAGTTCCTAAGGCTGATGTTCAAGGAATTCCTGTAACCTATGTTCCTGCAAGAAACACAATCTTTTTAAGTTTTGCTCTTTCTTGGGCAGAAGTTCTTGAGTGTGACAAAATTTTCATAGGTGCAAATATAATGGACTACTCAGGTTATCCTGACTGTAGACCTGAATACTTGGAAGCGTTTGAAAAAATGGCGAATCTGGCAACAAAGATTTCCGTTGAGGGTAGATTAAAATTTAAAATCGAAGCACCTCTTTTATATTTAACAAAAGCTCAGATAATCAAGAAAGGAATTTCAATTGGTTTAGATTATTCTCTTACCTGGAGTTGTTATGACCCTCAGGGTGATACTGAAAATCCAGCTCCCTGTCTTAAATGTCCAAGCTGCATGTATAGATTAAAAGGCTTTGAAGAAGCAGGTATAAAGGACCCATTAATCAAATGATAACTTTAAAATTACATGCAAATGTTTTAAAAAAGATATTTTTAAGTGCTAAAAAAGCAAGACAGGGAAAGTATTCCTATGAAGAACTTGTTATTGACGGCTTAAAGATACTTGATATGATGAGAAATGTAGGATGTAAAGTAATTATAAAGGGCTTTGAAAATTTAAATGGATTAAATCCTCCTTGCGTTTTTATAGCCAACCACATGAGTACTCTTGAAACCCTTGTTTTACCTGGCGTTATTGGAAAAGATTTTAAAGTTACCTTTGTGGTAAAAAAGTCTCTCTTAAATTATCCCTTTTTTGGAAAGGTTTTATCTGCCCTAAACCCTATCCCAGTTAATAGAAAAAATCCAAAAGAAGACTACAAAGTAGTAATGGAAGAGGGATTGAAAAGACTAAAAGAAGGAGTTTCGGTAATTGTATTTCCTCAGGCAACAAGGCAGCTTGTTTTTGATCCAAATAAATTTAATACTCTTGGGATAAAACTTGCAAAAAAGGGAGAAGTTCCCATAGTTCCTATTGCTCTCAAAACAGATGCTTGGGGTATTGGAAAAATAATCAAAGATTTTGGCAAAATTGATCCTACCAAGACTATTTGCTTTTTTATCGGAAGACCTATGGAGATAAAATCGAAGGGTATTGATGAGCACATAGAAACAATAAACTTTATTGCCCAATCTCTTCAAAAATGTAAATAATCTTCTATTTGTTAGAAAAATTAATTATGCATATTAATACAAACCTTTGTTGGGCCTTGTAGCCTTTTGGGCAGGTCGTCTTTCCTCCCAACTTCATCACTAGGAACTTAAAAACCACTTTAAATCAATGAGTTATCATCTACAAATTAGCCTACATGCCCTTTAAGCTAATTTTTAAACCATCCGATTTTCCTCTAACTGTCTATATTTTTCCTGCCTTGTTATCTCATTTGCGAATCTGATCATCTTTCTTTGTTCCTCTCCATTCTTGCAATTAGAACCTCTTCCCCTTTCTGTAATTGCGAGGATTTTCTTTTGTTGTCATTGCGAGGAGCGGGATTCCTCACTACGTTCGGAACAGGCTCCGCAATCTTGTCTCTACCCTTTCTGTCATTGCGAGCGTAGCGAAGCAATCTCAATCCGTTGGTCTTTGAAACCGCCTCTGCCACTTCGTGGCCTCGCAGTGACACCTCTTCCGTCATTGCGAGCGTAGCGAAGGGATCTCCAGACTGCTCGTCTTGGTGAGAGACTGCTTCGGGACATCCAGTCCCTCGCAGTGACAAAGGTAAGTATCATTGCGAGGATTTTCTTTTGTTGTCATTGCGAGGAGCATAAGCGACGAAGCAATCCTGTCGTTAAGCCCAACTTCATCACAAAAACTAAAAAATCCCTTATAAATCAATGAGACATACTTTTTAAATTAGTCTACAGCCTTCT
>CAKZQH010000015.1 GCA_937139565.1 uncultured Nitrospiraceae bacterium
ATTCAGGCTGGTTGTGCAGAGGTGGAAGAAAGAGCAGATAGATTTATTTGATAGCGAGCCTTATTGTTACCATGTGATAGCAACTGACAGAGAAAGTTCAGCAGAAGAAGTTGTATGGGAGTATAACAAGCGGGGGCAGATGGAGAATATCATTAAGGAATTAAAGAACGGGATAGGGATGGAGAGTTTACCCAGCGGAGAATTTGGGGGAAATGCGATGTGGTTTTGTCTTGGAGTGCTTGCATATAATGTTTTTGTTTTGAAGAGGGAGCTTATTTTACCGCAAGAGTATAAGAACAAGACTATAAGCACAATAAGGTGGTTTTTTATAGAGATAGCAGGGAAAATGGTAAAACATGGCAGAAGGCTATGGCTTCATGTATCAACCACAGTTGAGAAATTTAATCTTCTACTTCATATAAGAAAAAAAATAATGGCATTTGTATAAGAAGAGTATTTGCAAGATAAAATGATAAAAAAATAGAGCAATAAAAAACAAACACGGGTGAATATTGTCTAAAAAGGCAAGTTTGAGGTTAATTAATAGGTGAAAATTATAAAAAAGAGAGAAAAAAATAGGGAAAATTATTACGAAAAGGAAGAAATAGGAGGACATAGAGGATAATTTTAATAAAAAATTGTCTTGAAAAGGGTTAAAATAAATCTGTCAGTTTTCTATCTCTATTTTTGGGGCAAGTCTGAAGCTTGAGATAACGAAGAGTCGTTTGTTAGAATACTTGCCATGATAACAGGAAAAACAAAAATAATAGGAATTTTTGGTGATCCAATTGAACATACCCTTTCTCCGCTTATTCACAATGAAGCTTTTAGATGTCTCGAGCTTGATTACTGCTATGTGCCTTTTCATGTAAAGAGAGAAAATTTAAAGATAGCAGTTGAGGCAATTAAAGCCCTTAATATAAAGGGAGTTAACATTACTGTACCTCATAAAGAGACAGTGATTTCCTATCTTGACGAACTCTCTGAAGAGGCAAAGGTAATAGGCGCAGTAAATACCGTCTTAAATGAAGAGGGTAAGTTGAAAGGATTTAATACAGATGTGAAAGGATTCCTTTTGTCTTTAAAGGAAGAAGGAATTTCTGTTAGGAATAAAAATGTGCTTGTTATCGGTGCAGGTGGAGCTTCAAAGGCAGTTGTGTATGGACTTCTTAAAGAAGGAGGAAAAGTTTACATTTATAATAGAACGAAATCAAAAGCTTTAGCCATAAAAGAGCAAATGAATAAATACGGATTTATTGAAGTTTTAAATAAGATTGAAGAGAATTTAAGCGATAAAGTTCAAATAATTATAAATGCCACATCGCTGGGTCTAAAAAAGGAAGATCCATTGCCCTTTGACCCTGAGATTTTAGATAGTAAACATGTTTACTACGATATAGTATATCCTGAAACTAAAATGATTAAAGAAGCCTCTAAGAGAGGTTGCAAGGCCATTGGTGGACTTGGGATGCTTATTTGGCAGGCTGCTTATGCCTTTGAAATATGGACGCAAATTAAAGCTCCTCTTGAAGCTATGAAAAAATTTTTAAATACCTATTGACAAAATATTAATTTTTTGATACAAAACAGATGTAATGATTTTTGGTATTGAAATAGAAACATCATCAATTAAGATAGCTCAGGTAGGTAAAAAATATGAGCTTCTAAATTGGGAAATCATCGATGTTCCAGAGGGAGTATTATCAACAGAAGGCGTTCTTGACATTGATGCTCTTGTAAAAAATATTTCAAAGATTCTAGTTAAGTTTGAAGTAAAAAATCCTCAGGTAGCATTTGCAGTTTCAGGTCCAACAGATACAGCGGTCAGAATTTTAAAGCTTCCCTACATTGGTAGAGATGAGATTGAAACAAATCTTCCATTTGAACTTGACAAATATATTCCTTTCAACGTTAAAGAAGTTTATTACGATTTTCACATATTGAATCAATCAAAGGAGAAAGGGTTTTCAGAGATTCTTGTAGCTGTAGCAACAAAAAAAATAATAGATGAATATACTACTATTTTTGAAAAAGCAGGAATGTCTCCTGTTTTGGTTGACATTTCAGCTTTAGCGCTTTATAATTTGTATGAACTAAATTATTTAGATCATCATGCTGTTGTAGTTATCAATATTGGAGAAAATTTCATTAATTTTGCAATAGCTAAAAAAAATATGCCCCTTTACATTAGAGATAGCACAAATGCTTTTGATATGAAGATGTTCAAGGATAATGAGAATGAGATAAGAAATTTTGCTGATGAAGTGGCTTCAGAAATATATAGACAGATTGAATACTTTAAAAGCTTCATGGCAGAAGAAAATGTCAAAAAGATATATATTACTGGGTATCCTACAATTTATCCTGTTTTCATCTCCTCTTTGCAAGAAAGACTTGATCAGGAAATTTTACTCTTCGATCCCTTTAGAAAAATTAAAATAAACAAAAAAATAGAAGCAAAAATGCAAAAATATGCTCACCTATCAGCTGTCTCTATTGGTTTATCCCTAAGAGGAACGGAGAAGATAAAATGATAAAGATAAATCTTCTTCCCAAAAAAGATACTAAAAGGTCAGCCTCAAGAGATGCTGGGGTTGAAATTTCAAAAGAGAGTTTTATTAAATTAGCATTGCCTTTGTCAATAACTTTACTCTTAATTTTAGCAGTTTTTGCTTACATAGAAATAAGTAAGAAGCAACTTAAAAATGAAATAGAAAGAAATAAAAAAACCTTTATAGAACTTCAAGATAAAATTGAGCAGGTAAAAAACTTTGAATCAATGAACAAGGAGATTGAGACTAAAACCAAGCTTATCGAGAACCTAAAAAATAAGCAACAGGTACCCCTTATAATTCTTGTCTCAGTAGCTAAAAATTTACCTGATGGTGTTTGGCTAACAGAATTGTCTTTTGGTATGCCTGATAAAAGCCAATCTGGAAGATCTTCTGACAAGGAAACAGAGAAGTTAGCAGAGAAAAATGTAATAACTGTAAAGGGTTTTGGTTTTTCTAATTTGAATATTGTCTCTTTCATTGAATCTTTAAAGAAAGTTTCTGAATTTACCGATATTAATCTTGTAGAAACTCTGCAAGCTGAATATGAGAAGGTGCCGGTATATAGATTTGTTTTAAATTTCAAAATAAGGGATTAAAATGGAGATTGGTAGTATTTCAAAGAGAAATAGAATTTTATTGATGATAGTTTTACCGCTGGCACTAATCATGGTTTTTTATTCGTTTTATTTTAATGATAATTTTGAATCTTTAAACAAATTAAAAAATGAAGCTCAGACCATCAAAAATGATATAAATAGAGCAAATCAAATTATAGCAAAGTATGAACAAATAAAAGCTGCTAATATTGAATTGCAAAGAAAGATGGAATACTTAAAAACCCTATTGCCAATGGAAACAGAAGTTTCATACGTATTAAGAAAAGTGTCAGAACAGGGTATTCAGAAAGGATTACAAGTTACACTTTGGAGGCCTAAGGGTAAAATTGTTCATGAATCTATGGAAATTTACGAGATACCTGTAGAAGTTAGAATGAAAGGTAAATATCAGACGTTTGGGTCATTTTTCGCTGAAATAGCAAAAATTGAAAGAATAGTTAACATTAACAGTATCCATTTAAAGGCAGGAAATATCGATGACAGAGGTGAAATTAAGTTAGTAGGAGATCCTACGAATCTTAATGCTGAGTTGGTAGTTACTACTTACTCATTAATACCTGAGGAAGAAAAGAAGAAATTAAAAGAGGAGAAAGCGAAGAAACAATAGATGGATAAGAAGAAAATTTATTTATTAATATTTTTGTGTGCGGTTTTAATATTTTATGTACTATATAATCTTACTCTGAAGCAGAGCTATGTTGAAAAGAAAGATGTAATTACCCAAAAAACTGTTCTGCCTTCAAAATTGGAAAAAAGTACTAAAGAGGGACCTCAGGAAAAATTTTCTATTTATGAATTAGTGAATTTAAAAGATCCATTTCAACCACAAATAATAAGAAAAGAGCTTAATAAAGGTTTATCACCACTTGAGAGTTATGATATTGAGGAGCTTAAGCTTATGGGTATTGTAAGAGATAATAGAGGCTTCAGCGCTTTAATTAAAACACCTGATGGACGACACTTTGTTGTGAGAGAGAAAGATAAAATAGGATTACATGGAGGACATGTGAGTAGAATATCTAACGATAATATAGAAATTAAAGAATATACTAAATCATATACGGGTGAAGTTTTACTAACAAAAAAGATTTTGAAATTAAGATCGGAGGAGTAACTATGATAAAAAAGAGTATTGTTTTAAACGTCTTCATTTGGATATTTTCATTGATCTTATTTACCTCATATTTAGAAGCTGGAGAGATAACTTCAGTTGATTTAGAAGGTTACAATCTTAAGATAAAAATTTCAGAAAAATTTGAATATAAAATCATCCCTCAAGAAGACCCATTTAAAATTAAAATTGAACTTTATAACACTGAGCCTGGAATTCTCAAGAAAAAAATGCTTTTTCATGAAGGAATTGTAAGTGAAGTCTCTGCTCATTTAATGGATAAATTATGCATGATAGAAATTTTATTATCTGAGCCTATTGAAGCAGAGATAACTTCTGAAGGAGAAAATTTGGTTATTTCATTTGATTCAGATAAAAAAGCAGATAATAAAATAACGGCCGATAAAAGGGAGTCAAAAATAATAGACATTCTCATGGAAAAATCTGAATCCGGATATGAGATATCAATTTTAGGAGATGGTGATATTCCTGAACCAAAGGTTGTGAAAGATGAAGGATTGGTGAATTTGATATTTTCAGATGTAGTGATAGATACAGAGCCATCAAAGGATATACCAGTTTTCTTTAAAAAAGAAGGTAACAAATTGCTCCTTAGCTTTCAAATAGAAAAAGGAGCAGAAGCAGATGTAATGTATTTCGGAGATGAAATCCTTTTGAAGGTTAATAAGCAAGATACATCAGATAAAAAGAAAAATTTAAAAATAGAAGCTTTAGATAAAAAAATAGAATTAACCTCAGAAAATCCAGCGCCTAAAGAGAAAACAATATCTCTTGACCTGCAAGATGCTGACCTCGTAGGTGCTTTCAGGTTGCTTGCTGATGCAGGAGGATACAATTTAGTAGTTCATCCAAATGTACGCGGTAAGGTTACCTTAAAACTTAAAAACATACCTATATTGAAAGCTTTTGATATAATTTGCAGAAATTACAATCTTATTCAACTTGAAGATGAAAATTTTATTAGAATAATTCCAGCTGATGCCTATCTTATTGAGCTTGTACTTGAAAAAAGAGTAACGAAAATTTACAAGCTCAAGCATGTTAGACCTTCAGAGATTATTAAGAGAACAGAGGAAATAAGAACTGTACTTGCTGATGCGAGAATATTTCAATTTTTCAATATTGAGACAATACAATTACAGGAGCAAAAAGATAAGTTAGATGTTCTATTTCCTTATAAGGTTACAGAAATTAAAGAAAAAACCGAGACAGAAAGAAGTATAAGATATAAAACTGCCACTGAGGAGAGAGAGGAAAAATATGTTAAGATCATTGGTATAGCTATAGATGAAAGAACTGGTTCCCTTGTTATAAATGCTCCTGTCTCAATGCACAAAATCATAGAAGATGTTATAGCTAAAATAGATGTTCCACAAAAACAAGTTTTATTTGAAGCAAGGATTATAGAAGTAAGTAGTTCCTTTTCTAAAAGTTTGGGATTTGAATGGGGAATTAGATGGTCTCCACCGGATTCAAGAACAACAATAGTAGGTTCCCAAGCTGGAACTATAGCAGGCGGAACAACACCGGTTGCCATTAATTTACCTGCCTCCACTGGAAATGTTAGCACTTCATCTTCAGCTTTCACCTTAGGCTATATAAATGCTTCAGGAACATTTGCACTTGATTTAAGAATTTCAGCTTTACAGCAATCAGGTAAAGGAAAGGTCGTAGCAAATCCTAAAATAATTGTGATGGATAACCAAATAGCAAGAATTACACAGGGAGAAACAGTTCCCTATGCAGAAAAGGTTTTAACAGAAACAGGATATGATATAGCAACTTCTTTTAAAGATATTGGGATAGCTCTTTCTTTAACTCCAAGAATAATAGATGAGGAAAATTTAAATGTTTATCTGTATTTTGAAAAGGAAGAATTAATTGGTTTTAGAGAAATTGCCACAAATATTTTAGCACCACAAACTGTTAAACTTTCTGGTAGCACTGAGGTTAAAGTAAAAGATGGAGAAACTCTTGTCTTAGGCGGAATTTATAAAAAAATAGATAATATTACAGATTCAAGGGTTCCCGGGCTGGGAGATATTCCATTAGTTGGAGAGCTTTTTAAGAAGACTGGAAGAGATGAGAATATTTACGAGGTATTAATTTTTATTACTCCAAGAATTCTTAAAAATTAAAATTCTTATATGCGCATTCTCCTCATAGAGGATGACCGAATTTTAGGTGAAACTCTAAAAGATTACCTATCACTAAACGGTATAGATACTGTCTGGATATGGGATGAAAGAGAACTTCCAAAAATAATAAAAAAATATGAATTCGATGTATTAGTTATCGACCTTATTTTAAAATTTACCTCTGGAGAGAACATAATTTCAGCCCTAAGAAACTCAGGAATTCAAGATCCTATCATTGTAATTACTGCGAAGAGAGGAATAAATGATAAAGAAAATTGTTTTTTAAGGGGAGCTGATGACTATCTTACCAAACCATTTGATTTAAAGGAATTCCTTTTAAGACTAAAAGCTTTAAGTAAGAGAAAACATTTAGAAAGCATAATAAAAATAGGTGATATTGTGATCAATCTTGATGCTAAGACCGTGCACCGAGGAGATAAAGAGATTAAACTTTCAAAAAATGCCTGGGAGTTACTGTCACTATTAATTAAAAAAAGAGGAGAGGTGGTTGATTCTGAAACTATTCTTAATTATATTTGGCCTGATAGAGAGGTCGGAGAAGAGATTGTAAGGGCATATATAAAAGAATTACGCAAGATACTTCCATCGGACAGTATAAAAACCTATCCTGGTAGAGGTTATAGATTAATTTGAAGTTTCAAGTTAAAATCATTCTTGCATTTACACTTGTAATGAGTGTAATTCTCTTTTATATGAATATAACCATAATAAATTTTGTTTCAGAAATAAAAGCTGATATTATCATTGAAAAAAAGAATAGTCCTAATCTAGAAGAATTTTTAGAGTTGCAATTTGATGAATATTTAAAGAATATGATTTTATGGGAACTACTCTTGGTATTAACACTAATGCTAATTCTTCACAAAATTGTTGATTACATGACTAAAAGAGAAAATCAGTATAAAGATTTTTTAGAACTTGTCCTTCTAATAGTATCTCATAGGTTCGGAAATTTTCTTGCTGCACAAAGGGGCAATATTGATATTCTGAAAACAAAACATGATCAAAGGGCTCTTGATAGACTTGAGAAAAGTTATAATTTTCTTCATGATGACATAAATAGAATCATGGATAATATAAATCGTTTTAAAGAGTTTTCCCCAATTAAGGAAAAAATCAACCTCAAACATATACTCGAAAAAGTTTTAAATGTTATGACCATATCTAGACCGCTGAAAATATTCTCAGAAAATGTGACGATTTATGGAAATTCTCAGATAATTGAAAACATAATTCTCTCGTTATTTGAAAATGCCGTTAAGTATTCTAAGGAAAGCATTAAAATAAGACTTACCACGAGTTACTTAGCCATCAGAAATGATGTATCCCCTTCGGATGTATCATATTCACATAAAAAAGGTTCAGGAATAGGTCTTAAAATTGCTGAAGCTCTGGCAAATAAAGAAGGATACAAAATTAAATACCGATTAAAAAACGATCATTTCATCGTTCTGTTTAAATTTAGATAAACTATGCTTACCTTTTTTTGTTTACCCTAAATTTCAACTAAAGTTTTATTTATGTGTATGGAGAGATATTTCAGATCTTGCTTTTCAATCCAAGGTTTTTTTGGGGCTAATTGGTTAGAGTTAGAGCTTTTATTACTTCTACGATTTAAATATCCCAATCAGTCTTTTATTTTTCTTTTATTATGCCCCTTAATTTTTATTATAATTTTAACTTTTCACGAAATTTTCACAACCTTTTGGATTATTTTTTATAAAATTTTATTAAGAAAATTTATGCTAAAAGTGGCTTCCTTTGGAAGCTCTAATTAAAAGAGGAGGTTTAAAGATGAAAAGATTATTCATTCGGGAGCAGAAAGGATTTACCCTAATCGAACTACTCATTGTTGTAGCTATCATCGCAATTCTTGCAGCCATAGCTATTCCTCAATTTGGTAAGTACAGAAAAAGAGCTGCAGCTGATCAGGTTTTATCTGATGCAAGAAACTGTGTCACAGAAGTTGTTGCCGAAATAACCAGGGCTCAAATGGCTGGTCAAAACCCCACCACATTTTCATTCAACAATACTTCTCCAAATACTTCTACCTGCACCATTACAGCTGAAGCACCATATGATACTGTAACTTGTGCTTGCACAGGACAAAATGCAGCTGCAGGAGTTACATGCACAGTTACCCAAACAACTACTGGCTCAAGTGCTAAATGTACAGGAGTTGATTAAAAAAAGGAGGGCGAATGCCCTCCTTTTTTTAATAATAAAATGGTAAACAAAAGATTTGATAATGGTTTTTCACTTGTTGAATTACTTGTTGTTATAGGATTGATTGCTATTTTAGCATCAGCGGCAATTCCTCCTATAACTAAATATTTCAGAACATACAAGTATATTGAGTATGCAACTTCAATGGAAAATCTTGTCCGCTGGGCAAGGCTTACAGCAATTGAAAGAACAGTTAATGTTGGTTTATGCATACAGGGGAATACTCTCCAGATTATTAATATGGGAGCTAACAGAACAAATATATGCTCAGGAAGCGTGATTAATTCACTACAGATAACCCATAATTTTGTCAGCCTTTCTGGTGCTGGCGCTGCTTTTGACCCGAAAGGATTTGCAATTTTTGATGGTAATGTCTGCGTAACAAATAATTCAGAATTTTATAGGGTTAGAATAAGTAGGTTTGGAGCAATAAGAACAGAAAAAGGAACGGGTGGTTGTTAGCTTGAGATATAGAAATTATTTTATTAATGAAGAAGGCTTTTCCTTGGTAGAAGCAATAATTTCCGTTCTCTTAGTCGCTCTATTAGCAATGGGAATTGCTGGAATGGTAGGAACTTTTGCGAGAACTACTCAGGAAGATTTAATTAATGTGTGCTTAGTTCAGGCAGCCATCTCAGGAATTGAAGCAAAAAGAGCAAATATTTTCTTGAATTCTTTAAATGTATCCTGCGGAGCATATACGGTGAATGTAGCATTGAGTGGAAATCCTCCTGCCAACCCTCCAGATACTGGGTCAGGAGTAAGTGCTTGTGTTACTGTGACAGCCACAGCAACAATTGGAAGCAGAAGTATGATAATAAGGGATAAAATATGCAATCTACCAGCTTAAGAAGAAAATTAAATAGCTTTCATAAATTATATAATTCATCAAAAGGTCTTACTTTAGCTGAGATAATGATAGCTATTGCAATAAGCATAATTATTCTTGCTGCAGTAACATCACTTTACTATACCAGTGATAGAGTATTCAAGAGAACAAAATCTTCGGCAGATGTAAAGGAGATATTAAAACAGGGCATGGCAGGCCTTGAATGGATTTTCCAGAGATGGGGAACTGCTACTCCCTGTAATGATCCAACTGGTAACAATCAGTGTTCAGTAATAAGAGACTGTAGGATAGCTGGAAGTTATAATTATCCTCCACCAAGTAGTATGTGCTTGACAATAATAAATGGTAATCCATGTGATGAAGTTATTTTTTATGGTAGCCTTTATGGTAATGGTTTTGTTGATAGGGTATCTGGCCCAACTTCTGTAGCTCTTATGAGTTGTAGACTTTCGACAGAGACAAATCAAAATTGTTACCATTTAAAAAGAGGAGGGCAATTTATTAGAGATACTCAAAACAATAATGTAGTGTTAATATTTAGCATATCTGGATTGGGTTCAAATAATCTTGAATGTATTAATGTGAATGGTTCTTCAAATACATCGGCAAGTAGAGTTGTTACTGCATTGAATGGTAATTTAAGAGATGCAAATAATAATTTAACTCCTTTTATGAATCTTGAAGGTGGAGATCTTTTATTACGAGTACCTCATCTAATAAGGCTATTCTGTCAGTTTAACCCTCAAGACGGTAATACTCTTTGGTTATACATGCAGGCAACTGATATGTCAGAAGATTGCAATGCTAATGAAAATCCACAACCAATCATGCCTGTTAATTCTTTTATTGCTGAACAATTTGGACAGGGGATAAGAATAACTACTCAAGTAAGAGGTCCTGATAACAATTTTATGACTGTTCAGAGATATTTTGGGAGATAAGGTATGAACAACAGAGGATATTCTTTGGCAACAGTTCTTGTTCTTTCAATGATTATATTTGTTATAGGAGGAGCAGGGTTATACATCGCTACTACAAATCTTAAAACAACGGCTGCAGATGTCAGATTCAATTTCGCAGATAAAGCATCAAATTTTGGAATTCTTACTGCAGTAGATGATATTAATAGAATAGGCTTTTGTGCTAATACAACAAATTCAGGAACAGTTGGGAATGCAAGTTATACAACAAATATAAGAAGAAGTGGAAGAATTTGCTTTGTAAGGTCGACAGGCACAATGAATAATGCAAGGGTTGTTAAAACCTCTATAATTCAGTCTTACTATGGATTGGGACTTTACACCGTTAGAGGAAATGTAAATGCCACATTGGGAGGAACGGGTGTTAGACTCTCAGGATGTGATAGAAGTATTACACCCACCTGTTTTATGCCTGCTTTTATAGCCTCTGGTAACATTACAACAACAATTCAGCAGAGAGCATGTGGAAATGATACAGGAAGTACAGGGCTTTATGGAAACCCAGCTGTTTTACCAAATGTAATTTTCGATGACCTTATTCCCTTGTTTTTCAATGTGAACTGTTTTAATAAATATGCACCTACAAATAGTTGCACAAGTCCAAGCGATGTATCTCTTCTTGAGATATTTCGAGATGAATTCACAAGAATCAATTCGCTTACAAATTCTCGAGAAGCAACATTTAACAACGCTCAAGGAATTCCTGTGCTTGACATGACAAATATTATAACTCAGGCTCAGAGCCGAGAAAACAATGTTTCTACATCCTGTCGCTATGGAACCCAACCAGCCCAGACAACCTTGAATCTGTCAAATCAATTAACAAACTGTAGTGAAATCAGAATTGAAAGTGCTACTACAACAATTACAGGTACAAGAAGTGGTGCTCCTGTTACAATTTATGCTTTTAGAGGAACAGGGGGGTTAAATTTTAATAATACTGGTATTAATCCTCAATGGGTTACAATATATACTAATAGACAGCTAACCGTATCTAATGCTTCTAATTTCACCTTATATACTAATAATACTTCAACTCTTAACAATAATATTGGAGAGAGTGATAGTAATAATCCAGCAACTGTAAGTTTTAGGGTTCTCTCAACAAATACTGTTACTACAGGTGCAGGTGTGGTTTTAAGGAACGGCACTATTATAATTGCTCCTACCGATGTTAACGCTACAAATTCAAATACTGCACCTCAAAATCTTGTAGCTAGTGGTAATATTACCTTAGATGATGTAGCTCTTTTTACCAGGAGAATTGCCTTCTCTGCGAATAGCACGGCTAATTTATGGAATTCTGTCATATATGTATACGCCTATGCTTGCCCTAATTGTTCACGAACATCAAGTACTTCTTCATTAAATGCATGTGATTCAGATCAAGGATGGTGCGGCTGGACAGGAAGCGGAATTACCCTTAATCTAGGTAGAAATCCTTCTGATGTCAATATAGAACAACCTACTATTTTTATTTCAAATAATACAACTGTTAGAACAGATAGTCCTGCAGCCACATACATATGGGGTGCATGGGTAGGAGAGGATGTAACTTATTTAAGATGGACTGGGACTACAACTACTCAAAATTTTAGAGGTTTTCTTATAAGGAATTTTCCAACCAATCTCACTCTTACCATAAACATAAGTAGTAATTTCAATATGGAATTTAAAAAATCTCTACTTGATAAACTTTCTCAAAAATATTGGTGGTTCAGGAAAGTGGACTGTGTATTAGATGATATGTCTCCATTAACCCAATTAATTCAAACTCGAATGTCAGCTTATTGATTATTTTTTATTTCTAAGGGTCAGTTTAAAGTTATAATCTCCGTGTTCATCCTTTTTCTTTATTAGAAGCCATTCTGTTTCTTTACCTTTGAGTTTTAAAAGCACAAAAGTTCCTTTTAATTTTTCACCTTTAAGAAAAAACTCCCATTGTCCCTCTTCAGGCGAACCTTTGATGGTATGATATTCTCCTTTGTCCCATATGTAAACTTTGCCAGCACCGTAATGTCCCTCAGGAATTGTGCCTTCAAAGTTACCGTATTCAAGTGCATGGTCTTCAACCATAATTGCAAGTCTTTTATCCTTTGGATTCATGGATGGTCCCTTAGGAATAGCCCAAGACTTAAGTACTCCGTCTTTTTCAAGTCTAAAATCAAAGTGTAGTTGCTTGGCATGGTGTTCGTGCACTACAAAATATGGCAACTTTCACTCCTTTTTGATTTTCTTAGCAAATATTCTCTTAATAAGCATTGTAGCATAGGAGCCTCTTGGAAGTATAAATGCTAAAATAAGTTTTTTCTTTCCTTCATAAATTTCATCGTTTTCAAATCTGTACATAAAAGATTCAGGAATTACAAGCACAGCTCTTTCAACAGACTTGAAAAATGCATGCCTGATTTCTCGCAGATTAAACTTAGAAGGAGTTATTTCACGCTCATTCAAGATTTCTCGGTAAATTCTATCTGTAGTATCATCAGGCATCTTTGCTTTTGAAGAAGGGGTTGGAACTTTAGTATTTTTCAGATATTCAATCAGCTTTCTATCAGCATCCATTACAAAAATATATTCTCCAGCAATTCCCCGATGAACAAGAAGATTATCTCTATCTACCTGCTTTTCAATAAGCCTTCTTACCAGTTCATTCCAGATATAACTTTGATAGGCAGAGAAAAAAAGAGACATTTCTTCTTTTGGAATTTTTCTTAAAAGGGTAAGAAATTCCTTTCCCTTAGAGATAAGATGAGTGAAAGCCATTTTTTCAAAATTTGTTTTAGCCCTTGAAAGACATAGCTCCCAGTTGCTCCAATTTTCAAAGAAAAACCTTTTTCTTTCCTTTTCTTCTTTTTTATCTTCTGGATAGACATGGGTTAGATATATTTTAAGTGCACCGTTTAGATGACCTTTGAGAATTTTCTCTCCAATAAATCCCTGTTTTGGGTCATATGACCCAAATCTCTGGTCATCAAAATAGTTGATAAAGCCCTGCTCTTTTATCTTTTCAAGATGAAAAACAATAGCATCTGCTTTGCTTTCTGATAGGTCTCTCACAGCTATCTTAAATACATTTCCCATAATTAATCGGGGTTCCATAGGAGTAGATGAAAAACCTATCAGTTTTAAAGAGTAGTTTTCATCTGCAAATGAGATATCCTTTTTAAGGTCTTTTATGGAGATGAATTGTTCGGTTGTTGCATGTCTGTCCTTTTTACCACCATAGGATATATTTTCCAGTGGAATTCGGAATTTTTGAGAGATTTTTTTAATGGCATCCAATGTGTTCCATCCTCTTTTTTTAAGAATAAAGATTCCGTAAGGCCCCTTTTGTTTAAGTTCCACAGAGGCCATCTCTCTCACAAAAAAATCCTCAGGTTTTACTTTTATCTTGTATGACATGGTAAAATTATAACACTATGGTTGAAGAAAAACTAAGACAGTTAGGTATTAATCTTCCCGCTTCTTCGAAACCTCTTGGTTTTTATGTTCCGCTGCACAGAGTTGGTAATTTAATTTTTTTAAGCGGAATACTTCCCTTAAGAGAAGGAGGAGTTTTAGAGAAAAAGGGCAAGGTAGGTCGAGATATAACTTTAGATGAGGCAGCTTTAGAGGCAAAGCAGGTGGTCATAAATGCTCTTTCAATTGTAAAGGAAAATTTTGGTAGTCTTGACTGCATAAAAAAGTGCGTAAGGATTACAGGGTACATTTCTGCTACTGAGGATTTCACCGAGCATCCTAAGGTTTTAAATCCAGCCTCTGAACTCTTGTTTCAGATTTTTGGAGAAAAGGGAAAACATTGCAGAGTGGCAGTTGGTGTTTGCAGTCTTCCTTTCAATGCAGTAGTTGAGATGGATTTTATCTTTGAGGTTGATTAATCCTTTTATCTCTTTCTTTTTTTTCTGGGAAGGCTTTCTTTTTAAGGGTTTCAATTTCTTCTGTGGTAAGTGGTCTTATCTGTCCGGGCTTTAGTTCGCCGAGTTTTACCCCATCTATGGAAATTCTTATAAGCCTTATAACAGGATGTCCTACTATCTGGAGCATTTTTCTAATCTGTCTTTTTCTTCCCTCATGGAGGGTAATTTTAAGCCAAGAATTCGCTTTCAATTTTCTTGCTAAGGAGACATTTACGGGTATGGCAAGTTTACCTTCAATTTTTACACCTTTTCTAAGCTTTTCAATTGTCTCGGGCTCTACTAAACCATCAACTTTAACAAGATAGGTCTTTTCAATATTTGAGCTAGGATGCATAATCCGATAAGCAAGTTCTCCATCATTTGTAAGAAGCAGTAAACCCTCTGAGTCATAATCGAGTCTTCCTACGGGATATATCCTTATTTTTATCCCCCTAAGGTAGTCCTTTACTGTTTGCCTGCCCTGAGGGTCGATAAGTGAGGTTATAACTTTACGAGGTTTGTAGAATGCAAAGTAACCCTTTGGTTGAGGCTTAATGAGAAGTTTACCGTCCACTTTGATATAATCTACTTCAGGATCAGCCTTCTGACCTATTACAGCGATATGTCCGTTTACTGTTACTCTTCCCTCTTTAATGAGAATTTCTGCGGTCCTTCTTGAGGCAATTCCGTAATCTGCTAATATTTTCTGCAATCTCTCAAGCATAACTTATTCCATGATTTCAATGTAGGAATTTTGCCTAAGCCCTCTAACCCAGAGCCTGTAGTTACGCTTAAAAATTTCCTCCTCTAAGAGGGTTCTGACATAGTTTCTAAGGGCTTCTGAACCCCTCTTAAAGCATATTCCATCAAGTCTAAAAAGATAAACACCACTTTCTGTAACCATTGGTTCACTTATTTCACCAGGTGTCATTTTTGAGAAAACATTTAAAAGGGACTGTGAAATTTCTCCTCTTTTTAGAAGGCCGATTGCTCCTCCTGTTTTAGCAGAGGCATCTTCGCTGAATCGGGATGCCACTTTGCTAAAGGATTCTCCTTGAATTAGGCGCTTTATAATTTCATTAACTTTTTCCTTTACTTCGTCTTGATTTTCCCTGTGTTTTACAAAAATCTGACTAACATAATAGGCTTCTTCATCACAGGATAGCTCAGGATGGACATTAATGTAGCTATTAATATCACCTTCTGACACGACAATTTTACTCCTTACAAGAGAATTCACTACTCTTCCAATTAATATTTGCTCTTTCATCATCTTTTTATAATCGCTTAGTGTCATGCCTTCTTTCCTTAGATTCTCCTCAAAAGCCTGGTCAGTAAGGCCATATTTTTTCTTTATATCGTTAATTGCCATATCTACTTCATTATCTGAAACAAAAATTCCGTATTTTTCTGCCTCACTCATCTGAAGTTTGGTGTCAATGAGTTTTTCTAAAAATTCTTCTTCTTTTTTCTTGAAATAATTAAATTTCTCATCGGGATTCATGCCTTTAACTTCGTCTCTTGAGATAAACTCCATATACTTATAAAGTTCACTCCATGTGATTACTTCTTTGTTAACAACTGCAACAACTCTATCAACGAAGAATCTATTACTCTCCGCACATGAATTTTCCAATACTCCAAAAAGCATAAACTGAAGGGAAAAGATAATAGTTAAAATTTTAATAAATCCTCTCATAACTAACTCCTTTAACATATTCTTGGTAACTGCTCACCTGGAAGCATGTCAACCATTCTTGTGCCTCCAATTGAGGTTTTGAGTAATACTCTGCCTCCCATAGATTTTACCTCTCCAATTATAGCAGATTCTTTCCCAAAGGGATGAGACTTCATAATGGTAAGAATTTTTTCCGCATCCTCAGCCTTTACTATTCCAACAAATATACCCTCATTAGCCACATAAAGAGGGTCAAGTCCGAGTAATTCGCAGGCACCTCTAACAGTGTCGTGTAAAGGAATGGAGTTTTCATAAATTAAAATATCTCTGTTTGATTCAAGGGCAAGCTCTTTAAGGGTTGTTGCCAATCCTCCACGAGTTGGATCTCTCATTACTCTGACGGAAGTAGGATAGGCTTTAAGTATTTCTGCGATGATTCCATTAAGAGGTCTTGTATCACTTAAAACAGGAGGGTCAAAGGTAAAGCCATTTCTTTCGCTCATAACAGCAATTCCATGATTTCCTATTGAACCACTTATGATGACTTTATCGCCTTCTTCAATCTTTAAGGGTGATAAATCTATTTCATCGGGTATAACACCAATCCCTGAGGTGTTTATGAATATTCCATCACCCTTTCCTTTATCAACTACTTTTGTATCTCCTGCAACAATTTTAACCTTAGCCTGTTTTGTTGCTAAGGTAATGCTTTTAAGTATGCGCTCAAAGTCTGAAATTGGAAATCCCTCTTCAAGTATAAAACCTACCGTTAGGTAAAGGGGCTTTGCGCCTACAACCGCAAGATCATTTACTGTCCCGTTAATTGCAAGGTCTCCTATGTCACCACCGGGAAAAAAGATAGGTGAAACAGTGTAAGAGTCGGTGGTGATGGCTATTTTACCGTTATGATTTAAAGATACTATCGCTGAATCCATAAGTGATGGTAGTTCAAAAACAGGAGCAATGTATTTTTTTATTAGTTCATGCATTAACTTACCACCACTTCCATGACCAAGAAGAATCTTACTCATTCATTGCCTCCACTTTAATTTCAAAGGCTTCACTGTCCCTTAAGGGACCCTGAGTAGAAATTCGGTAATAAACAGGCTTTTGTATATTATTAATATTATAGTCGTCATCAAAAAACAAGGGAATTTTGGTTGTTCCAATTAGCTGAAAGTTTGCCTCCTTAGAGTATTTCCTGTAAATTTTATAACCTATTATCCATTTCTCAGGTACTTCTTTCCAGGAAATATATGCTCCATACTCATTGATTGTCCAAAAAATTTCTTCAGGCTTAGAAGGTATAAACTGATCTATAGAAACATTTATCTCCTTTGCTTTTCCCTCTATGTAGGCAGATTCATCTCTTAGGGCAGGAGTTATTTGATAGGTTATATATGATTTTGAGCTTTCCAATAGTTCAATAATATTTGAAGGTAAAATTTCATCTAAAAAGAGATTTTTTTCAGAAAAGCCTATTTTTTTTCTCTGCCCTTGCCTATCAAGTCTGTAAATGTTGTAACTTAAAGACTGATTCTTCTCCCATGAAAGCAAAACTCCTTCAGGTGTAATTTTATATTCAAGATTCACTACATCGGGCAATTTCTTTGGTGTTATTGAGGCTTCTATCGGTTTGCTGTATACTCCCTTTGCACTTATTGCAAAAATCCGATAGGTATAGGTTTCTCCAAAGATAAAATCCCTATCTTCAAGGGAATTAATATCTTTGCCATAATAACCTAGTTCCTTTTTTTCTCCTTTGTTTACCCTTTCAATCAAAAAGCTTTCTACCTTCCCTTTTGCCTTTTCAGGATGATTCCAAGAAATTATAATCTTTTCAGTGTCAGAACTAAGGCTTATACTTTGTATCTCATCTGGTGGAAGATAATCATCAAGAGTAGGATCCAATTTTCTTCCACAACCTGTAAGAAGAATTAGAGATAATAAAGCTATAGCAATAAATCTCATTTTTTTAAAGCCTTTTTCAAGAGATTTATCTGTTTTTTAACCATTTCCTTAGAGGTGCTTCCAAAGGATTTTTTCTCCTCTAAAGAACCTTTTGCATTAAGAATTTTATAAATATCGTTTTCTATTAAATTTGAAAATTTCTTGAATTCTTTAAGAGAAAGTTCATTAAGGTTTTTTCCTTTTTCAATACAGTAAAGTACTATTTTACCAGTGATTTCATGGGCTTCTCTGAAGGGTATGCCTTTTTTAACCAGATATTCAGCAAGGTCTGTGGCGGTAGTAAAGCCTTTTTCTGCCGATTCCTTCATTTTCTCCCTATTAAACTTTATCTCAGGAAGCATTTCAGTTATTAGTTTTAAAGAAATACTCACTGTATCTATCGTATCAAAAACACATTCTTTGTCTTCCTGCATATCTCTGTTATAGGTAAGAGGTAGGGCCTTCAGGGTTGTAAGAAGACAGACGAGGTTTCCATAAACTCTTCCTGTTTTACCTCTTATGAGTTCGGCCGGGTCAGGATTTTTTTTCTGAGGCATCATGCTTGAGCCAGTTGAATAACGGTCCGGAAGCTCTATAAATTTAAACTCATCGGTGGACCAAAGAATTATTTCTTCAGCAAGTCTGCTTAGATGCATCATTATCATGGCTCCACAGTATAGCACATCGCATACAAAGTCTCTGTCTGAGACAGCGTCCATACTGTTGGGAATGACACTACTAAATCCAAGCTCCTTTGCTGTAAACTCTCTATCTATAGGAAGAGTGGTGCCTGCAATAGCACAGGCACCTAAGGGAGACTGGTTTGTTCTCCTGAATGTCTCTTTTAACCTTTCTCTATCTCTTTCAAACATCCATGCATAAGCAAGAAGATGATGGGCAAGTAAAACAGGTTGGGCCTTCTGCAGGTGAGTGTAGCCAGGCATTATTGTATCCATATGCTTCTTAGCAATTTCTAATAAAACCTTCTCGAGATTGCAAAGCATGTTGTTTAACTCTTCAATTCTTTTTCTAAGAAATAGTCTTAAATCTGTTGCAACCTGGTCATTTCTTGAACGAGCAGTGTGAAGGCGAGCTCCAGCAGAGCCTGTTTTTTCAATCAATGCTTTTTCAATATTCATATGGATGTCTTCAAGTTCTTCCTTGAAGACAAACTTGCCCTCTTCAATTTCTCTTTCAATTTCATCCAATCCTTTGAGAATCTTCTTTAAATCTTCATTGCTAATAAGTCCAACCTCTTTAAGCATTTTTGCATGAGCTCTACTTCCCTCTATATCCTCTCTCCAGAGTCTCTGATCAAAAGAGATTGACTGAGAAAACTCTTCTAAGGTTTTGGCTGTTTTTTCCTTAAATCTACCACTCCAGGGTTTTTTCATTATTCCTCTGCCTTTGTCTGTCTTTCTTTTTGCCTTTGCTCAATTATTTTTTGAGCAATGTGAGAAGGTACTTCTTCATAGTGGGAAAATTCCATTGAGTAAATTCCTCTTCCAGATGTCATTGAATGAAGCTGGTTGGCATAGGTGAGCATTTCAGCCATAGGAACAAGGGCAATAATTTTTTGGTTTCCACCAGCCTGAGGTTCAACCCCCTGAACTTTGCCTCTTCGAGAATTTAAGTCTCCTATTATTGTTCCAAGTGTCTCGTCTGGAACAATTATTTCTGCTTTCATAATAGGCTCAAGTAACACTGGTTTTGCATCCATAAAGGCTTTTTTAAGAGCAAGAGAACCCGCAATTTTAAAGGCCATTTCTGAAGAGTCAACAGGATGATAGGAGCCATCATAAAGCGTAACCTTCATGTCAATTATAGGATAATATGCAAGGATTCCTTCCTTCATTGTTTCAACAATTCCCTTTTCAACAGCAGGTCGATATTGCTGAGGAATAACTCCACCTACAATTTTATCTACAAATTCATAGCCTCCACCTCTTGGAAGGGGCTCTATCTGAATCCAGCAGTCACCATATTGGCCTCTACCTCCAGACTGTTTTTTATATTTACCCTGTGCAGATGCAGTGGCTCTTATGGTTTCTCTGTAAGGAACCTTTGGAGCCATTAATACAACCTCTACGCCAAATTTTCTTTTCAGTTTTTCAAGAGCAACTTCTATGTGAACCTGTCCCATACCACTTAAAAGCATGTCCTTTGACTCTTCATCACGAGAAAATTTTAGAGTAGGGTCTTCTTCAAGAAGTTTATGTAATCCTGCACTTACTTTTTCCTCATCACCTCTTGTTTTAGGTGCTATAGCATAGGAGATAATAGGTTCTGAAAATTTAACTTCCGGCAAAATTATTGGATTGTTTTCATCAGAAAGGGTATGACCTGTAAGAGTATCTTTAAGTTTAACGGTTGCAACAATATCTCCTGGTTCTGCTTTCTGGCAGGGACTCTGAGCTTTTCCTAAGATATAGTAAATCTGGCCTATTCTTTCTTTTGTGCCTGTGGTTGTATTTAAAACCATTGAATCAGCCTTAAGAGTTCCAGAAAAGACCCTTATATATGAAATTTTTCCAGCAAATGGGTCAATGGTTGTTTTAAACACATAGGCAGCGAGCGGCTCTGAAGAAGAAGGCTGTCTTGTAACTTCAGCTCCATCCTTTGGATTTATTCCTTTTATCGGATAAATGTTTGCTCTTTCCTTTGGATCTGGTAGAGTAAGTATTATACTATCAAGCAGTGATTCAACTCCTATTCCAAGTAAAGCTGAACCAGCAAGCACTGGAATAAATCTTCTTGCTAAAGATGCATCGTGAAGACCCTTTCTTAGTTCTTCTTCTGTTAGTTCTCCTCCCTCAAGATATTTTTCAAGAAGGCTGTCATCAAGTTCAGCGATTTTTTCAACAAACTTTTTTCTGTACTCCTCTACTTTACCCATCAATTCTGAAGGGATAGCAACTTCCTTTTGATTTTTACCGTCCTGCATAAAGGCTTTAAGTGAGATTATGTCAACGATACCTTTAAGTTCAGGCCCTTCTCCAATGGGAAAAGTAAGAGGTATAGCCTCTGAGCCGAATACCTTTTCAATTTCAGCAACGGCTCTGTCAAAAGAGGCATTTTCTTTATCGAGCTTATTAACAAATACCAGTCTTGGTAGGTCATAATCATCGCAGAATTTCCAAATTCTTTCTGTTTCTGCTTTTACACCTGAGATGGCACTTACAATAACCACTGCTCCATCAGATACTCTAAGAGCATTCTTTGTATCTTCGAGAAAGTTAACAAAACCTGGTGTATCTATAATATTAATTCTATGGTCCTTGTAATCACAGTAAGCAATCTTACAGCTAAGAGTCATATTTCGAGAGATTTCTTCTGGTTCATAGTCAATAACCTTTCCTGTAGATTCTCCGGTTACAACCCGGTCTATTTGACCGGTTTTAAAAAGTATTTGTTCGGCAAGCTTGGTGTTTCCTGCTCCTGCATGAGCTACGATTGCAATGTTTCTGATTTTAGTGATATCTCTGCTCATAAAAATCCTCCTCGCTTTTTAATTTTTTATCCAAAAACTCTTTTAAATATATAGTCAATGTTTCGTGTGTAATAGTTTAATTCAAAGATGTCTTTTATTTCATCGTCAGTTAAATATTTTTTTATCCCTTCATCTTTTAGGAGAAGATCCATAAAAGAGATGCCCTCACGCCAACTTTCCATTGCCTTTGCCTGAACAAGACCGTATGCTTCTTCACGGGTTAAGCCTTTGTCCACAAGGGCAAGCATCACTCTCTGAGAGTTATACAGTCCATAACTTCTTTCTATGTTTTTCAGCATTCTTTCTGGATAAACTCTTAGGTCTTTAATGATACCACACAGCCTGTTTAACATGTAATCAACAAGAATGCAGTTATCTGGGATTATTACTCTTTCAACCGATGAGTGAGAAATGTCTCTGTCGTGCCAAAGAGATATGTTTTCGAAACTTGCAAAGGCATTAGAGCGAACAAGCCTTGCAAGACCTGAAAGGTTTTCACAGCCAACTGGATTTCTTTTATGGGGCATGGCAGATGACCCTTTCTGACCCTCTGTAAAAGGTTCCTCTGCTTCAAGCACTTCTGTTCTCTGAAGGTGTCTTATTTCAACTGCAACTTTTTCAATAAGCGCAGCAATTAGAGCAAGAACGCTTAAAAATTCTGCGTGTCTATCTCTCTGCACTACCTGGGTTGCCACAGGCTCGGGTTTTAAGTTTAATTTTTGAAGGGCTATTTCCTCTATTTCTGGTGGAATGTTTGAAAAAGTTCCAACAGCTCCAGAGATTTTACCCACCGAAATTCGCTCAATTGCCCCTTTGAGTCTCTCGATGTTTCTCTTTGTCTCTTCATACCAAAGAGCAAAGCGAAGTCCAAAGGATGTTGGCTCAGCATGAACACCATGACTTCTGCCCATACATATGGTATTTTTATGCTCAAATGCCTTTTCCTTGAAAATATCCTTTAATTTCTGAAGATCATTCATTATCAATGCACCAGCCTCTCTAATTTGAAGGGCAAGGGCTGTATCAACCACATCTGATGAGGTAAGACCCATGTGAATATAACGAGAGGAAGGACCTACTTTTTCAGCAACAGCCGTTAAAAAGGCAATTACATCGTGTTTTACCTTTTCCTCTATTTCATCAATCCTGTGAATATCAAAATCTGCCTTTTCTTTTATCTCTTTCAGTGCATCCAGTGGAATTTTTCCAAGTTCTGCCCATGCTTCGCATACAGCTATTTCAACTTCAAGCCACTTTCTAAATTTATTCTCCATGCTCCATATATCACCCATCTGTTTTCTTGTGTATCTTGCTATCATCTTTTTACCTCCCCTTTATAATTTAATTTTCCCATATTATTCTTTCAGGCTTTATTGTTACGCCATTTCCAAATCCAATTCCAAGAATTTTACCTTCCCTATTTTTCACTTTTACCCAGCCTGCTGGAACTATTCCAGATTGAATTTTTACGGGATTACCGTTTAAGAATCTTTGAACAAGAGATTCCTGAAGTGTTATTGAAGGAATAAAGTATAGAGCCCTGTCTATGGAAATTAATTTTTCCTTTGCTCTTTCTATGTCTTTTAAAGTATCAAAATTAACAGCCATATCAATTGAAAATTCTCCAATCTTTGTTCTTGATAATTCTACCACATGAGCTCCCATGCCGAGATGTTCACCTATATCATGGCAGAGAGACCTAACATAGGTTCCTTTACCACATCTTACTCTAAATGTTGCAAAGGGATATTGAAAGTCTTCTATTTCTATCGAAGAGATATAAACTTTTTTCGGTTTCCTCTCTATTTCTATTCCCTTTCTTGCAAGCCTGTGAAGGGCCTCTCCTTTTACTTTTACCGCTGAATACATGGGTGGAATTTGTAGTATCTCTCCTTTAAATTTTTCAATAGTCTTTAAAAGCGTTTCCCTGTCAAGTTGAAAGTTTTCTACCACCTTAACAGTCTTTCCTTCGGCATCATATGTGTCAGTAGAGATTCCAAATCTTGCCTTGAAAAGATACTCTTTTTCAAGTTCCATGAGAAAGGGTGCAATTTTTGTTCCTTCATCAAGGCAAACAAGCAAAATTCCTGTTGCCATTGGGTCAAGAGTACCTGCATGTCCTGCTTTTTTTACATTAAGCAGTTTTTTTACCTTAAAAGAAGCACTATGACTTGTAAGTCCCTTTGGCTTATTAAGAACTACTACTGCGTTCATAAACTCTAATAGGACCTATTCCCTTTAATTCAAATATTAAAAGCATACTAAATTCAGAGGTCTGTCTTCCCTCGATTTCCACGGGTCTTCTCTTTAAATATATATTTGCTGCCCAGCATTTTTCACTGTATCTGATGTTTAAATAGCTGTCTCTAAGCCCTTCTCCGTTTGCATTATAGTTAAGATTAGCAGTAAGGGACCACTTTTCAGAAAGCTTTTTAACTAAAGTTAATGCATAGGTTTTTATGCCATTTTGGCTCTCTTTTAATGTGTATTGTTCTCTGCGGGTTGGAGACCATAAATAGGCAGGACTTAATGCATTTTCTCTTGTATAGCGCTGGCTAAAAGAAATTGAAGTGTTTTCATCAGGTGAAAAGCCTATGCCTGTATTAAGGCTTTCCATTCTTTTCTTTTTTATGTTCTGGTAAGTATCAAAGTAAAAACTTAATTTACCCCATGAGAGCCTTCCCTCAAGTAAAATAGGATAAAGCTTATCCCATTCATTTTTTGCACGGAAGTCATAGGTCTCAGTCAATCGGGTTTCAAATGAAAGGTTTTTAAAGTTAAGCTTATTGTAAACCCCCACTCTAAGAATGGCTGTATCATCAATGATTTCTCTTTCTTTTAATATCGGCGGTTTACCATTCACACCAATAAAAACTCCTTCTATGAATGGCTCAATTAAATGGGTGAAGGACTCATTTCTTTTATAAAGCCTTGTAAAAACCTTTGCATTGTAATGAAGCATTTCCCTGTGAGAGGTATCCTCATAGGGTGATGTTTTTTCAAGATTATAGAAAATCTGACTGTAGGTTAAAGTTTGGGTTAAGTTGATGCTATCTCCTAAGGTGTGACTTATTTGAGGGGTTATTTCAAATCTCTGTCCTTTAAGTCCGTCTTCTTTATAAAACTCTGCTAAATTGGTGGCAAAATTTGCAGTAAAATTTCCAATCTTGTAAGGATTAACCACATAACCTAACTCTAAACTTACAGGTGGACTGGTTCCATCATTTTTTAGATCCTTCCAACCCTGACCAAGAAGATAAAATCTTGAGCCTACTGCTGGAACTGAAACTTCCACCGAAGATTGAAGAAATCTGTCGTATCTTCCAGTAAGGTCCTTCCAGTAATCTTTAAACAGGTAAGTGCTTGAAGAGGAACGAATATCTCCATATTCCCTGTAGAAGTCATTTTTGTTGACATAATTTATATCGATTAAAAGGTTAAAGTGGCTTAGCTTTTGAAGATGAATTCCTCTTAGCTCCAGATAATTTTTATCAAGCTCTTTATCTTTAATTTGATAGCCAAACCACATGCCTTTTGTATCAAAGTCCATGTATCTATATTCAATTCCTTTACCAACTCCTATCTTTGAGAAATAATCCACATAGAAAGTTGCATCCTTGTTACTATCAATAACAAGATAATAGGCAGGACTTAGTCGTAATCCCATTCTATTAGAATTACCAAATTTTAAGGGTAAAAAACCTGATTTCTTCTTGCTTCCTCCAGGTCCCCAGAATACGGGAGAAAAGAGAATTGGTACATTTTTAACTTTAAAGGTAGTTATTTTTGAAAAAAGAGTTTCATCAACCACTAAGTCAACAAACTCTCCTGTAAAACACCACGGTTGAGCACTATCTTCTTCTGGCTCACAGGTGGAGAATGTGGCTTTTTTTGCCTTGTATCTGATCTCGCTCAAGCGTTCAACCTCTTCAGCTTTAATCCACATGTCTTCTTTTTTTATGTGCACGAGGGCATTTTTCATTCGTCCTGTTTTTTTCTCAGCATTAAAATTACCTTCATCAGCCCAAGCTGTCATATCCTCATCATCATAATAAACATCGCCATATGCCTCTATGTCTGAGGTTTTTTCGAAGTAGATAACCTTTTTTGCTTTAAGATTATAGTTCGGCTCATTTATCTGCACATCTCCAGTAGCAATAAGTTTACCTTCTTCCTCAAATCTTTCTAATTTTTCAGAGGTTATTTCAACTCCATAGATAATTGAAGGTAAGATTAATAGGATGAATATCAATATTAGAGCTCTCATAGGAGTTCTCCTAAAGTCCTATGCAAGGTCCTTTCTCCAAGAAATTCTTTTATCTCTCCAATAAGATAAGCTGAACCAGTGCAAAGGATAAAGAGAGCAGGATTTTCTTTACATAGAAATAGAGCCTCTTTAAAAGCTGTTAATGTGTCTTTTTTGGGATTTATTTTCTTTGAAAATCCATTTAGCCTCTCACATACTTCTTCATATGTGATGGCTCTTTCGTATTTAGGAGAGGTGAAAAGGATTTTTTCTGCGTAATTTTCAAAGGATTTTAAAATATTCTTCACATCTTTATCTTTCATAACACCAAATACCAAAATGGGTTTTTTCTCAGTAAGGATTCTTAAAGAATTAACCAAAGCCTCTGCTGCCTGAGGATTATGGGCTATATCGAAAACTATTAGAGGATTCTCTGATATTACTTCGAGTCTTCCTGGCATTTTGACACTCTTTAATGCCGCTCTTATGGATGATTCATTCCATCCCGGATAGGCTGTCATGAAAGCTTTTAAGGCTATAGAGGCGTTCTCTAACTGATGGATACCAGTAAGTGAAAGTTCGAGATTGGAAAGAACTTCTGCTTCGTGTGACGGATAAAAGTCAAAGTCTATTCCGTATAGACTAATAGAATTAAGCTCTCCTTTAAAGTCTCTACCGTAAATATAATTAGAAGAATGAGATTCTTCTGAAGTTTTTAAAATTTCTTCTTCAGCTTCTTTTTCCTGTGATGCTGAGATAACAGGAATCCCTTTTTTTATGATTCCTGCTTTTTCACGGGCAATTTCCCGGAGTGTGGAACCTAAAAACTCCTGATGATCATAACCTATTTTTGTAATCACGCTTACTAAGGGATTAACCACATTAGTTGCATCTAACCTTCCACCCATTCCTGTTTCTAACACAGCGTAATCTACACCCTTTTCCTTAAAGTATATAAAAGCCATTAGGGTTACACACTCAAAAAATGTAAGCTCCTCTGAAAGAGGTTTTATCTTTTGGATAAGTCTAATCACATCCTCTTCTGAGATTTCAATGTCATTTACAACTATTCGCTCTGTAAATCTCGTAAGATGAGGAGAGGTAAACAATCCGACATTAAAGCCGTGGGCTTTAAGTAAAGAATAAATTATTTTCGAAACCGAACCTTTTCCATTTGTTCCTGCTATGTGAATTGAAGGATAGCTAAGGTGAGGATTGTTTAGTTTTTGTAAAACCGAGTTCATTCGCTCAAGACCGAGTTTTATTCCCTTCGTCCTTCTGCTATAAAGCTCTATTATTAATTCCTCGTACTTCATTTTTCCATTGTTGAAGAGGATAAACTATTTTCTGGGAAAGTGGTAGTTATTTCAATTATTTTCGATATGGTATTTTTCAAATCCTTTCTTTCTGCAACTATATCTACCATACCGTGTTCAAGAAGAAATTCGGCTCTTTGAAACCCCTCGGGTAGTTGCTGCTTTATAGTTTCTTGAATAACCCTGGGACCTGCAAATCCTATAAGACTTCGAGGTTCAGCGATAATTATATCACCGAGCATAGCAAAGGAGGCTGTTACACCTCCAAAGGTTGGGTCTGCGAGAACAGATATGTATAAAAGGCCTGCTTGTTTGAGTCTTCCAATCGCCTGAGAGGTTTTAGTCATCTGCATCAAAGAAAACATTCCTTCTTGCATCCTTGCTCCTCCTGAGGAAGAAACAACAATTAGAGGCACTCTTTTTTCCACAGCCCTCTCAGCTGCCCGAGTTACCTTCTCTCCAACAACTGTTCCCATGCTTCCGCCCATAAAGGCAAAGTCAAGAACAGCTATTACTACATCCCTACCATTTATCTTTGCATCTCCATAAATAGCCGATTCCTTTAAGCCTGTTTTTTTCTCATTCTCAGCGAGTCTTTCCTTATAGGTTATGGTATCTTTAAATTCTAAGGGATCAGTGCTTGATAATTCAGCATCAAGCTCTACAAAGCTGCCACTGTCGGTAAGAAGGACAATTCGTTCTTTTGCAGATATTCTAAAATGGTATTTACATTTTGGGCAGACTTTTAAGTTATTTTCTAATTCCTTACGGTAAATTATTTCTTTACAGTTTTCGCACTTTACCCATAATCCTTCAGGAATTTTAACTTTTTTTTCTATTTTTGGTTCTTTTCTTTTAAACCAAGCCATTATATCGCCTCTCTAAGGGATTTTATAAACTCTATTGCTCTCTCGGGATTTTCATGAAAAATCTTTACAATAGCACTTCCTACTATCACTCCATCGGCAAATTGAGAAACATACTTTGCTTCTTCTGCACTGCTTACTCCAAAACCAACGCATACTGGTTTTTTAAAGCTTTTTACGAAATTAATGTGGTCTTTGAATGTATCATCAAGCCTTAATGAAGAGCCAGTAATGCCAGTAATTGATACATAATAAACAAATCCTGTGCAAGCTTGAACAATTTTTTTTATTCTATTTGGTGTTGATGTGGGAGCAACTAAAAAAATTGTGTCAATCTGATATTTTTGTGCAAGTACACGATAAGGAAGTGATTCTTCAAAGGTTAAATCGGGAAAGATCACTCCTGCCACATTTGCCTCTTTTGCATCAGCAAAAAATCTTTCAATTCCATAGCAATAAACTGGATTAAGATAGGTCATTAATACTATAGGGCAATCTAAGGAGCCTTTTAAATCCTTTAAAAAATTAAGTATTTTTCTTAAATTTACTCCACCTTTAAGAGCTCTTTCTGATGCTCTCTGGATGGTTGGTCCATCAGCAAGGGGGTCTGTGAAAGGAACTCCTAATTCAATTATATCTGCTCCACCTTCACTCAGGATTCTTAACCTTTTTTCGGTCTCCCGAAAATCTGGATCTCCTGCCATTATATATGGAATAAAAGCTCTTTCACTTCTATTCTTTATTTCATCTAGTCTTTTTCTTATCGAAAAACCTTTCATATGAATTTACCCTTTATTCTTGCTACTTCCTGCACATCCTTGTCTCCTCTTCCTGAGAGGTTTACAACAATTATTGAATCTTTTGGCATGGTAGGTGCAATCTTTATACATTCAGCAACAGCATGGGCAGATTCAAGGGCTGGAATAATGCCTTCAAGCCTGCTGAGAAGCTCAAAGGCTTCAAGAGCTTCTTCATCTGTTGCATAGGTATATTTTACCCTTTTTATGTCGTGGAGATAAGCATGTTCTGGACCTACAGAGGCATAATCAAGACCTGCAGAAACTGAATGGGTTTGAAGAATGTTTCCGTCCCTGTCCTCAAGAACATAGCTAAAACATCCCTGAAAAATTCCCTTTGCAGCATGAGCAAATCTTGCAGCATGCTTCCCAGAGTTTATTCCAAAACCACCTGCTTCAACTCCTATCATTTGAACATCCCTATCATTTAAAAAGGCACTAAAGAGTCCGATAGAGTTACTTCCTCCTCCAACGCAAGCAATAAGAACAGAGGGAAGTTTACCTTCCTTTTTAAGAATCTGTTTTCTTGCCTCTCTACCAATAATGCTTTGGAAAAATCTAACAAGGGATGGATAAGGATGGGGACCGAAGACTGTTCCCATTACATAATGGGTGGTTCTTACATTTGTAGTCCAGTCTCTGAGGGCTTCATTTATTGCATCTTTAAGGGTTTTTGAACCTGTATCAACAGGAACAACCCTTGCGCCTAAAAGATTCATACGAAACACATTGAGAGCCTGCCTTCTTATATCTTCTGTGCCCATATAGATTTCGCAATTTAAACCTGTAAGAGAAGCAGCTGTGGCTGTAGCAACTCCATGCTGACCAGCGCCTGTCTCTGCAATAATTCTCTCCTTCTTCATTAGTCTGCTTGCAAGAAGTGCCTGACCAAGAGCATTGTTTATTTTATGAGCACCTGTATGAGCAAGGTCCTCTCTTTTGAGATAAATCTTCGCTCCTTTGAAATATTCGGTAAGTCTTCTTGCAAAGTAAAGAGGGGTAGGACGACCTACATAATCCTTAAGGAGTGATTCAAATTCATTTATAAAATCTTTATCGACTTTTGCCCTTCCAAAGGCTCTTTCAAGTTCCTCAAGGGCAGGCATGAGAGTTTCAGGGACAAATCGTCCTCCATAATCGCCAAAGTATCCCCTTTTTCTGCCCATGAAAAGTATTATAGCATAATGGCTTTTTTCTTTTGGATTTTGCTATTTAATATCCACGAGCTATAATGCACCTTGCTCTTTTAGCTTTTGTTATAATAAAACCTAAATGGACATTTTTAAAATAAAAAAGACCTACCTTTCTGCCCGAAGGCTACAAGAGATTATAAATGTCTTTATAAAGCATGGATTTGGTCAATTTATAGACCAGATTCATCTGGGTAAATTTGTCCCTTTTAAAAGGAGACTTAAAATTTTTGGCAAATGGCCAACAATCCACGTCCCATCAACAGCAGAAAGACTTCGGATAGCTTTTGAAGAGCTTGGTCCAACATTTATAAAATTAGGACAACTTCTTGCATCTCGTCAAGATCTTTTAGGTGATTTATATATAAAGGAGTTTAAAAAGCTTCAGGACAAAGTGGCTGCCTTTGAAATATCTAAGGTTTATGAAATAATCGAAAAGGAGCTTGGGGTTTCACCCGATAAGATATTTAAATTTTTTAATCCCCATCCTATTGGCTCAGCCTCCATAGCTCAGGTTCATGAAGCAGTTCTTGTTAATGGTGAAGAAGTGATCGTAAAAATTAGACGTCCTGGAATCAGGGAACAGATTGCTGTTGACCTTAATATACTCAAAATGATCGCTAGACTTATTGAAAAAAACATTCCAGAAAGTAAAATTTTTGATCCTAGCGGCATCATAAATGAATTTTCAAGATCCATCAATCGAGAACTGGATTTCAGAAGAGAAGCAAAGAATGCGATAATTTTCAGGGAGCAGTTTAAAGAAGATGAATCTGTACACATCCCTTATATTTATCGGCAGTTTACAACCGAGAAGGTTTTAATAATGGAAAAAGTGCATGGAATAAGGATTGATAATTTAAAGGATCTACATCAAAATGCCTTAGATATAAGAGAGATACTAAATAAAGTGCTTGATATGTATTTTAAGCAGATTTTTGTTCACGGCTTTTTTCATGGAGATCCCCATCCAGGAAACATTCTTATTACTAAGGCAGGTAAAATCGCATTAGTTGACTTCGGGATAGTAGGTAGGATTGATGAGCAATTTAAAGAAGCCTATGCTAATATAGCTCTTGCTATCATAAATTACAATACGGACCTTTTGATTGAGGAGTATTTAAAACTTGGTGTGATTCCTGATGACATGGATATAGATAGATTAAAACGAGAACTCAAAGAAGATATTGATGAAATTCTTTATCCCCTTTATTTTTACCCATTACAGGAGATCAAGCTCTCAGAATTAATAGAATCGGTTATGAAGGTAGCGTTGAAAAATAGACTCAGATTTCCACCTGAGCTTTTCTTGATAGACAAAGTTTTAATCATGTTAGATGGACTTGTTAGAGAACTATGTCCCAAGGCATCGATTATTGAGCTTATAAAACCCTATGCAGAGGTTATAATTGCAGAAAAGTTGAAACCAGACTATCATTTGAAAAAGGCAAATAGAGCAATTGAAGAATTTAAGTCAGCCTTAGAGAATATTCCCTTTCAGTTAAAGACAATTCTAAAAAAATTAGTTGCCGATAGAATGACAGTAAGAATGTATCATGTCAATCTACCCGAGTTTTTAAAGGATATTGATAGGGCAAGTAATAAAATATCCTTTAGTCTTATCGTAAGTGCTATGATTCTGTCCTCTGCTATAATGCATGCAAGCTCAGTTAAACCTCTTGTGTACGGTGTTTCACTATTTGCTCTTATCACTGGCCTTGTTGCCTTTTTTTTAGGAATCTGGTTGATTATATCCATAATTCGTTCAGGAAGATTATAAACAGCTTAAGTTTTGCACGGTTTGCTTTATTTTGCTATAATTGAATATGTTTACCCTTAAAATTGTCTTTATTTTACTAATTTTTGCCGCTTATTTGCATGCAGAACCTATATGTGTTCAGATTGTTGAAGGAGAAAAAGTTTACACTAATTTGTGCGGAAAAAAGTCTAAAAAGGAAGTAAGCAAAAAAATCTCCTCGACAGTCATCAATCCAACCTCAAATTCTAATAATTACGCAAGGCCTGAGCTTGAAAAAATAGTAGAGGAAAAAAGCAATCTTTACGGAGTATCGCCAAAACTTATAAAGGAAATGATAAGACAGGAGTCTGGTTGGAATGTATATGCGGTTTCTCCAAAAGGAGCTATGGGAATAATGCAGCTTATGCCTTCAACCGCAATGCTTATGGGTGTAAAAAATCCTTTCGATCCTGTTGAGAACATAGATGGCGGTATAAGATATATGAGATATTTACTTGACAGGTTTAATGGTGACATGTCCTTAGCTCTTGCAGCTTACAATGCAGGGCCCAATCTCGTTGCATCTTTGGGAAGAATTCCTAACATTGCTGAGACAATAAACTATGTAAATTCAATTTCTGCCAGATATTACGGTACGAACTATGTCTATTCAAAACAAAAGACTTATTCAGCCATAAAGAGTTCTCCAATAAAGGCAGTTAAACTTGCAGATGGCTCAATTTTATACACAAACAGAGGGGATTTTTACCTATGGACAAAGGAATACTGAGGGAAATAGAGAATCTTAAAAAGCAGCGAAATGCTATTATCTTAGCCCACAATTATCAAAGAGAAGAGATTCAGGATATTGCTGATTTTGTAGGAGACTCTCTTGAACTGAGTAGAAAGGCAGTGAATTTAGATTGTGATGTTATTGTTTTTTGCGGAGTCCATTTCATGGCTGAAACAGCAGCTATTCTTAATCCTAATAAAACAGTTCTTCTTCCTGAAAAAGATGCAGGATGTCCAATGGCAGATACGGTGGATGTAAATCAGCTCAAGGAATGGATTAAAAAATATCCAAATTCACCAGTAGTTTCCTATGTAAATACAACTGCTGAGGTTAAGGCATTAAGTTATGCCTGTTGTACTTCTGCCAATGCACCTCAGATTGTAAGGGCTGTTCCTTTTAATTCTATTATTTTTGTGCCTGATAAAAATTTAGCCCATTGGGTAAAAAAGCAGGTTCCAGAGAAAGAATTGATAATCTGGGATGGATTTTGTCCAACCCATCATATGATTAAGAGGGAAGATGTAATAAAGGCAAAGGAAATGCATCCCGATGCTCTTGTTGTTGTTCATCCCGAATGTATTCCTGAAGTCATAGAAATGGCTGATCATGTAGCATCAACTTCTGGAATGGTAAGATTTGCCAAATCCTCCCCTGCAAAGGAGTTCATAATTGGCACAGAGGTAGGCCTTCTGCACAGACTAAAAAAGGAAAATCCAGAAAAGCATTTTTATCCCCTCAAAAAGACAATGCTCTGTCCTAATATGAAAATAACCACTCTTCATAGCGTTCTTTCTGCTCTAAAAGAAAATAAACATGTGATAAAAGTTCCTGAAGAAATAAGGATAAAAGCTAAGGAAGCAGTTGATAGAATGCTTCATCTTGTCTCCTAATGGAGTTAGAAGAAATAATAAAAAAAAGAATAATCACTGAAGGTCCGATTTCCTTTGAAGATTTCATGGAAATGGCTCTCTATTATCCTAATTTAGGCTATTACACAAATAAGCATATAAAAATTGGGCGAGAGGGAGATTTTTTTACCTCTTCCCATCTTGGTGAAGCTTTTGGTATTTTGCTGTCAAGGGCTATAGAGAATTTTTATAGGGATTTTAAAGGCAAAGATAATTTTACTGTTACTGAAATAGGTCCTGGGATGGGCTATTTAGCCTATGATATTCTTTGCAACCTTAAAATTCCAATTGAATACAATCTTGTAGAAACAAATCCCTTTCTTATTGATATTCAAAAACAAAGGTTAACTCAGCACATAGAGAAGATAAGATGGTATCCATCAATTGATGATTTACCATATCTTAGAGGAGTCATCATCTGTAATGAAATTTTTGATGCTTTGCCTGTAAGAATTTTTGAAATGAGAGAAAATCTATTGGAAGTTTATGTAACAATTAAGGATGAAAATTTATGTGAGATACTTTTACCCTCCAGGATTGAAACCCAATGTTATATTGAGGAATTTGCTCCGTGGGTTCTATCTTTCAGAAACTACCGATCAGAAGTCTGTCTAAGTGGCAGGAGTTTTTTAAAAAAACTATCAGATAGGCTTAAAGAAGGCTTTCTATTTATCTTTGACTATGGCTATACTTCAGAGGAATATTATGCTCCTTATAGGAATCGAGGCACTTTACTTTGTTATCATAGGCATAGAACCAATGAAAATCCCTTTTTGAACATTGGCAAACAGGACATAACAGCCCATGTAAATTTTACTGCTATTGAAAGATGGGCAGAAGAATTTGGTTTTAATAGAGAAAAATTTTCTTCCCAGGGTAGTTATCTTATTTCTCTTTGCAATGAGAGGGTGTTAAGGATGTTTGAAGAAAAGAATCTGATTCAAAAGTTTAAAAGACTTGTGCTACCTCAAGGAATGGGAGAAACTCACAGAGTAATGATTCTTTCAAAGATTATTCAGTAAGGTCTTCTGTTTGATATATTTCCTGCAGGCCTATAATTACAAACCCATATTTCTTCACCATTTCTGCATAAGGCTTTTCCACAACCAACTTCTTCAGTAGTTCTCCAAACAATCTGGGTATAGTGACCGCATTTTTTATTCTCCCTGCAACTATTATTTTGATAATCGTAGTAATGCCTTTCATTAGCCCAATAATTTACTACCTCTTTAGGACTAACCCGATAATTAGCCCAGAAAATATTTTCACCAAGATTGTGGTCACTGTGAACCATTTTACAGGTATAACTAAGGTGATATGCCCAATTTTTTGCAATTCTCTCAAGCTCTGTTGACCATTTTAAGTCAGGAACCCCAACCTGTCTTCTCCATTTATTATGTTCCCAGAGGAGTTCATCCTTTTCTCTGTATGTTAAGTCAGCCGTATATTGTTGCTTGGTGAGTTGAAAAGCGGTACACCCAAAGATAAGAGAAATGAATAATAGGGAAAGGATATATATTTTTTTGTGTTTCACATTTTTTCCTTTAAATAGGGATATCATTGCAAGGCATAAAAAACTCTCAAGCCTTGCAATGATAATTTTTATACTATTTCATCGATTTTGTAAGTTCTTTTATTATTTCCTGCCCAATTACATTTCGTTGGATCTGATTAGTACCTTCATAGATTTGAAGGATTTTAGCATCTCTCATCATTTTCTCAACGGGATATTCTTTCATGTAACCCGAGCCTCCCATTACTTGCACTGCATCGCAGGTTACTTTCATAGCCACATCTGTGGCAAAGGTTTTAGCCATAGCAGATGGCTTTGTGATGTCTTTTGCACCACTGTCAATGTATCTTGCAACCGAATAAACAAGCGCTCTTGCTGCCTCAATCTGAATTGCCATATCTGCAAGCATATGTTGAACAGCCTGAAAGCTTATTACTGGCTGTCCAAATTGAACTCTCTGTTTGGCAAAACGAGCAGCTTCTTCAAAGGCTCCCTGCGCAACACCGAGTCCCTGTGCTCCTACTCCAACTCTGGATTGATCGAGGGTTTTCATAGCTACAATAAAGCCCATACCTTCTCTTCCTAAGAGATTTTCCTTTGGAATTCTGCAATCTTCAAAGATTAACTCTCGAGTTGCTGAAGCTCTGATACCCATTTTATTTTCTTTCTTGCCAAAGCTAAATCCTGGAGTTCCTTTCTCTACAATAAATGCTGAAGCACCCCTTGCACCCTTTGTTTTATCTGTAAGAGCTATTACAGTATATATTTCTGCTTCTCCTCCATTGGTAATCCACTGCTTTCTTCCATTTAATACATAGTAGTCACCATCCTTTGTAGCAGTTGTCTGAATTCCGCCAGCATCGGAACCTGCATTGGGTTCGGTTAGTGCAAAGGCTACGAGTCGCTTTCCATCTGCTATGTCAGGCAGATATTTACTTTTTTGTTCCTCAGTGCCAAAAAGAAGAATAGGATATGTTCCAAGAGCATTTGCTGCATAGGTTGTTGATATACCAAGACATACCCTTGACAGCTCCTCAACTACAAGACAGAGCTCTAAAGAACCAGTTCCAAGACCACCGTATTGCTCGGGTATAAAAACTCTGAACATATCTGACTGAGCTAAAATTTTCATTATCTCCCATGGAAACTCTTCTGTCTCATCAAGTTCAGCTCTAACAGGTTTTACATGTTCCTCGGCAATTTGTCTTGCCAAATCTTTTATCATTTTTTGTTCTTCAGTTAAAAAGTAATCCACTGCTTTCCTCCTTAGCCTGATATATCTATTCCCTCCACAAGAAGGGTTGGTGATCCTATGTTTCCGTAAAAATGAAGGTCTGTTCCTAAGGCTACAATATTTTGAAAAAGCTGAAGAAGATTGCCTGAAATCACTGTTTCGCGAACTGGATATTTCATTTCTCCCTTTTCAATGTAAATACCTGAAATGCCAACTGAAAAATCGCCACTTACCGGGTTTGCAGTATGCATTCCCATAACCTCTATTACATATATCCCTCGCTCAATCTCTCTGATTAATTCATCAGGAGGCAATTTTGCCTCTTCTGTGTCAATATAGAGATTTGTGGGTCCCACAGTAATTCCTCTTTCAGTTCTTACAGCATTACCAGTAGAGATCATTTTTGTTCTGTTTGCTGTGTATGTATTATGCATAATCAGACTCAATCTGCCCTTTTGGATCAAAATTTTTTTAGAAGTAGGAACACCTTCAGCATCAAAAGGAGTTGACCCAAATCTTTCAGGTATTGTTCCATCATCAAGAATATCTAATTTTTCGTTAATAACTTTTTCTCCCATTTTCCCTGAAAAAATTGACCTTCCTAAGAGATAGTTTTCTCCAGAAAGGGACTGCGAAATTAGTTCAACAAACTCTCCTGCTACATAAGGATCAAAAAGTACCATTCCTTTAAAAGATTTAATTTTCTTAGAATTTAAAAGACGAATAGCCTTGCTTGCTGCCTCTTTACCTATGTTTTCAACTTGAAGATTTTTTAAAAATCTCTCCGAAGTATAAGCCCATCCCATCTGTTGATCCTCATCTTCAGCAATAGCAATCATATGAGCGCTAATAGAAGTAAAGGGTTGGGAGCAAAGCAATCCTTCCGAATTTAGAATAGCCTTTTCATCTACGGTTATAGTTATCTCTGCATTTCTCAGTTTTTTAACTCTCTTATCATAAAAGGCTGCCCTCTGCATATTAATCAATAAATCAGGAAGAAAAGTAGCGATAGAGCACAGGTTTTCATCAAAAACCTTGACAGACTGTGTCTGAGATGGTAATGGCAGGCTAAGACATTCATCTGGCTCAGTTATCTCAGCTATGTTTAATGCCTTTTGAAAGGCTTCAGGAATTTGTTCAATTTGTGAACAGGTGGATGTTCCAGCCCTATGGTTTTTAATTACCCTTATGGCAAAAAAATCCTTTAGAGCGTTTTTCTCTCTATTGACTTTTAAATCTTTTCCTTCCACTGCATATACTTTTCTTCTTAAAGCGAATATTTCCCACTTTGCATTAGTAGCTGGAATTTTTTGAGAAATTGATCCTACAAACTCATTCATAGTAGGTGGCTGAGGCATAATCAGACTCCCATACAGTTACACTTTCAAGTCTTACTCCATACTCCAAAATCTTTTCCTTAAGTTGCATATATATCCATCTTGCAATGTTTTCACTGGATGGATTGATTTCATTAAAGGGAGGAACCTGGTTTAGAAAGGAGTGGTCAAGCACAGAAATTGTATCTTCGGTAAGTCTTTTTAAGTCTTTAAAATCAATTGCTAATCCTATTTCATTTAAATCGTTTGATAAAATTGTAACCTCTACTTTCCAGTTATGACCATGGAGATTTTCGCATTTGCCTCTATAGCCTCTTAATTGATGGGCAGCATCGAAGTCTGTAAGGATTTTCAGCCTATACATGCTTTAATTCTTTTTTGAAAATAGTAATGTAGGGTATATTTCTGAACATTTCATTGTAATCAAGACCATAACCTACAATGAATTTATTCGGAATACTAAATCCTACATAATCCAAAGGAACATCTATAACTCGTCTTTCCTTTTTATCAAGAAGCACGCATATTTTAAGAGAGGAAGGATTCATGGAGAGAATCTTTTCTTTTATAGCTTGCAGTGAAATTCCTGTATCAATAATATCCTCAACAAGAAGGATATCTTTGTTTTTTAGTTCCTCTCTGGGAAAATAATGAATAGTTACTTCTCCTGAGGATTTATCTTTCTGATAGCTTGATGCTATGACAAAATCAATTTTTAAAGGAGTGTTAATGTGCCTTATGAGATCTGAAAAAAACATAAAAGAACCTTTAAGAATTCCGATTACAAGGAGATCTTTATTTGCATAGTCACGGGTTATTTTATAGGCAAGCTCTCTTACCTTTTTCTGAATTTGCTCTTCGGATATAAGAGGTGTTCCAATAAACATGACTTACTATTATACCAAAAAAACAAAACGTTTAAAAAACACTCATGAATTCGGCCATAAATATGTATATTAATTTTTTAGTAATGGTATTTTCATAAGCTTGCAAATGAATTAAATTATATGCCATGAGAATTGCTATAATAAATTATAAAAAGTGGAGGTTTGTTTATGGCTGAAGTATATGACTTAATTATCATTGGAGGAGGACCTGCAGGAGCCACTGCTGCCATATATGCAAGAAGAGCTAATCTTAACACTCTTATTATCAACAAATCAAAAACCGCTGGTGCAATTGCCTATGCTTCTATCATTGAGAATTTTCCAGGGTTTACCCGAATATCTGGTAAGGAACTCCTTGAAAAAATGCTCAATCAGGCAATTTCTCTTGGAACTTCTTACAAAGAAGAGCAAGTGGTAGGAGTTAGCTTAGGTGAAGACATCAAAGAGGTGATAACCATGCAGAACTCCTATACAGCTCATGCACTAATTATTGCTACTGGTTCTATGGGAAGAAAACCTTCTATTGCCGGTGAGGGAGAATTGCTTGGTAGAGGAGTTAGTTACTGTGCTGTTTGTGATGCTCCTTTTTTTAGAGGTAAGACAGTTGCAGTACTTGGAGATAGCGAAGAGGCAGCAAAAGAGGCTTTTTATCTTACTCAGTTTGTTGAAAAATGCTATTTAATTACATCTTCATCGCGCCTAAAGGTTAATGAAGACCATCCAATTTTCATTGAACCAAAAATTGAGATTATAAAAGAGCATTCTGTCAAAGAGATTTTGGGTAAAAATTTTGTAGAAGGCGTAGTTCTTAAAGATAGAGAAGGGAAAAAGAAAAGCCTTTCTGTTGATGGAGTGTTTGTTTTTATGGCTGGAACTCAACCAATTACTGACTTCTTAGGTGAGACAATTAAACTCGATGAGCGAGGATTTATTATAACAGATGCTTTTATGCAAACGAGTCAGCCCGGTGTATTTGCAGCTGGAGATGTGGCTTCTCCCCATTTAAGACAGGTAGTAATTGCCTGTGCTCAGGGTGCAATAGCTGCACTATCGGCAGAGAAATACATTAGAGGTGGACAAAAAATAAAATCCGATTGGCATAGGTGATAATATGAATGGAAACGGTGGGAATTGGGATGGTCAAGGCTTTGAAGAGATGCTTTTTGATTATCTCGATAATGGATATTTGGAAAATATCGTTACTTTTTTTGAACATGAACAAAAGGAACTTCCTCTTATTGCAAAAATGTTAAAAGATGAAAGACTTCGTGTAAGAGTCGGAGCTATTGCAATACTTGAAAGCCTAAAGGAAAAGCATCCGGAAAAACTAAAAGAGTTATCTCCATTGATCGTGGAATTGCTAAATTCAGATGAGAGAAACATCCGCGGAGACGCAGCCTATGCGCTTGAGATAATCGCTGATCCTTCTACTAAGCAGGCTCTTGAGGATGCATTTGAAAGAGAAGAAGATGAGCAGGTAAAAGAGTTTATTGCAGATGCTCTAAGGAGTTTGTTGTGAGTTATGAAATTATTGATGTAGCTGGTGATGTGGGTTTGAGTGTAAAGGGTAAAAGCCTTGAGGAATGTTTTTTTAATGCTGCTCAAGGACTTTACAGTCTTATTACAGACCCTGCAAGCGTTGATACAGGCGAAAAAAAAACCTTAGAGATCGAAGGGGATAACGTTGAGGAACTTTTAATAAGATTTCTGAATGAATTAATTTTTCTCTTTGATGCATATGGTTTTATAGGAAAAACAGTGAGTGTTCAGCTTAATAATGGGAAATTGGAGGCTCAAATAGATGGTGAATTTTTTGATCCTGAAAAACACGAAAGAAGACTTTTAGTTAAAGCTGCTACCTACCATAACCTTGAGATATTGCAGGAGGAGGGTAGGTATGTGGTTAAGATAGTATTCGATATTTAGAGGAGTATTCTATGGATATCTTTCAAAAAATTGCTGAGGAAAAAATTAGAGAGGCCATAGAGGAAGGACTTTTCGATGATCTTCCAAATAAAGGAAAACCTTTGAAATTAGAAGATTACAGCTGGGTTCCTGAAGATTTAAGACTTGCCTATAAAATATTAAAAAATGCTGGATGTATCCCTCCGGAAATGGAGACAAGGAAGGAGATAATAGACTTAAAGGAACTCTTAAAGACAATAGATGATGATGAGGAAAGATTAAAACGGATTAGAGAACTTAACTTTAAACTTCTTAAGTTTAACATAGGTCGGAAAAGACCATTTTACATAGAAGATTTTCCCGAATACGAGGACAAGATTATCAAAAAATTCATTGGGTAACGGAGAGGGAGGGATTCGAACCCCCGGTGGGCTTACACCCACAGCGGTTTTCGAGACCGCCCCAATCGTCCACTCTGGCACCTCTCCATTACTTTATTTTGTAATATATTATATCACTGGGAAAGATTAATATGGAAAAAGTTTTAGTTGCAATGAGTGGTGGTATTGATTCATCAGTTGCTGCCTATCTGCTTAAATCAAAAGACATTGAAGTAAAAGGCGTTTTTTTTCTCCTTTACGAAGATGCGCAAAAGCTTGATCTGGTGCAAAAAACCGCTCAATTTTTAGATATAAAACTTCAAATTGAAGATGTAAGAGATTTTTTTAAACATACGGTGGTTGAGCCTTTTTTTGAAGAGTATAAAAAAGGAAATACTCCTAATCCCTGTGTGCAATGTAATAAACTGGTAAAGTTTCCCTTGTTAGAAAAAGTAGCCGCTGAAGTTGGTGCCAATTGGTTTGCTACAGGTCATTATGTGAGAATTATTCACGAAAACTCACCCTGTCTCTTGCGAGGTATTGACCCATTAAAGGATCAGTCCTATTTTTTATATGCAGTGTCCTCTAAGATTTTAAAAAAAGCTCTTTTCCCTCTTGGAGATTTTACAAAATTAGAAGTAAAGAAATTAGCTGAGGATTTACAAATTCCATCAAGATTAGCCGAAGAAAGCGCAGAGGTTTGTTTTTTGAAAAATAAGCGATATTATGATTTTATTAGAAACTCAGAGGAGGGTCCTATTATTGAGATTTCAACGGGAAAAATAATTGGTAAACATAGAGGTATTCATCTTTATACCTTAGGGCAGAGAAAAAGACTGGGAATATCCTATTCCTATCCTCTTTATGTGGTTAAAATAGAACCTCTTTCGAATTCCATATATGTGGGAACGAGACAAGATGCATTTAGGAGAGAGTTTTTAGTGCATGAATTAAATTGGCTTTGGACAACTAAGGAGAAAGAGTTTGAGTGCGAGGTAAAAATACGCTACTCTATGAAACCCGAAAGGGCTATTGTTTCTATAATTGAGCCTACAATAGCAAAGGTAAGATTTAAAGAACCTCAGTTTGCACCCACGCCTGGTCAGAGTGCGGTTTTTTATGAAAATGACAGATTATTAGGTGGTGGAGTTATTAAGGAGTTAGTGCAAGAGACTTAAGAGCTTTTGTTTCCTCTATTCCACATATTATGTTCATATTTTGAATAGCCTGCCCTGAGGCTCCTTTTACAAGATTGTCTATTGTAGAGATGAGAATTAATCGATCAGTTCTTTCATTTACAACAGCGCCTATATAGCAGTAGTTTGTGCCTTTTACGTACTTTAAAGAAGGCACCTGTCCTTCGTCCATTACTTTTACAAAAGGTTCATTTTCATAAGTCTCTTTTAATATCTCAAGAGCTTCTTTAGTTGAAATTTTCTTTTTAAGCTTTGCGTAAATTGTAGAAAGAATGCCTCTATTTACAGGAAGCAAATGGGTTGTAAAATCGATAGTAATAAAACCACCAAATGCAAAACTCAATTCTTGTTCAATCTCAGGTGTGTGTCTGTGTTTTGCCACATTATAGGCCCTAAAGTCTTCATTAACTTCGCAGTAGTTAAGAGTTACCTCAGCCTTTCTCCCTGCTCCAGATGTTCCTGATTTTGAATCTACAACTATTGAGTCTATTTCGATTATTCTTTTTTTTATAAAAGGATAGAGGGGAAGAATAACACTGGTAGGATAGCAGCCAGGATTAGCAATTAAGCTTGCATTTTTTATTTTCTCTCTATAAATTTCTGGTAATCCATACACAGCATCATTTAAAAGAGAAGGGAATAAATGGGGCGTTTTATACCATTTTTCATAACAAGAGGCATCTTTAATTCGAAAATCTGCCGAAAGGTCTATTACCTTTTTCCCAGCCTCTAAAAGAGAGGCTGCAATTTTTTGAGATTTACCGTGAGGAAGAGCAAGAAAATAAATATCGGCTTTCTTTTTAATTTTATCAATATCCAAATTTTCAAATTTGAGATGACTATATATAAAAAAAGCAGGGAATAGCTCATTTACTGCCATCCCTGCCGATTTTTCGCTTGTAACTCCTGTTATTTCTATTTCGTCATGTAAAGCAAGAATTCGTAATAGTTCACTTCCAGTATAACCACTTCCTCCACAGATAAAGACTTTGAACATTTTATCTTTTGGAGAACTGGAATCTCTTTCTTGCCTTTGGCTGTCCGTATTTCTTCCTTTCTACTTCTCTTGGGTCTCTGGTAAGAAGGCCTTCTTTCTTAAGTTTTAACTTGAGATCAGGATTTAAATTTACAAGTGCCCGAGCAATTCCATGCCTTATAGCACTTGCCTGCCCGCTTAAACCACCTCCATCTACATTAACAATAGCATCATATTTGCCTGCAACTCCTGCTACTTGAAAGGGTTGTAATAGAATCATCCTTAAGGTTTCTCTTGGAAAATATTCTTCAATTGATTTGTCATTAACAGTTACTTTTCCTGAACCAGGGATTAAAATAACTCTTGCCCTTGATCTTTTTCTTCTACCTGTTGCCAGATATTCAATAGCCATAGCCTTTCACCTCAACTTTTAACTTAATTGAATTGGCTCTGGATTTTGAGCTTTGTGCGGATGCTCAGAGCCTTTGTAAATTTTAAGTTTTTTTATCATCTTTCTGCCAAGTCTTGTTTTTGGAATCATTCCCCAGACTGCATCAAAAATAACTTCTTCGGGTTTCTTTTCAAGTCTTTCTTTGAGCGTTTCTGCTTTGAGACCTCCAATATAGCCAGTGTGATGATAATAGACTTTATCTGTGAGTTTTTTACCGGTTACTCTAATTTTTTCAGCATTTATAACCACTACGAAATCGCCATTGTCCACATTGGGAGTGTAAGTTGGTTTGTGCTTGCCCATAAGAATTTTGGCAACCCTTGAAGCAAATCTTCCAAGTGTCTGGCCGGAAGCATCAGCAATAAACCATTTTTTTGATGTTTCTTCCTTTTTTACAAAAGCTGTCTTCATTTTTATACCTCACCTCAAGTAATTTTTATGTCAGATAAAAATATAAATTACCTTAAAATTTAATACTTTGTCAAATATGATTGGGAATCAATAAAAATTTTAAGGAATACTATCTATAAATGCGTACTTGGGTTCATGGAGAGGTATAACAACAGATGTCATATCTTTAACTTTTAGAAGAATATCGTATGCTTCATAAGAATTAGTAAGTGTTCCAGGAGGAATAACTTCCATACCCATACCTATTACCTTTGGTGGTGGATTAAGATTTTCTTCAATAATGCAAAAACCAGTTATCAATACAGAGCCTTTTTCTGTGTCTATGAGAACAGACATTCCACCAGGCGTATGGGCAGGTGTATGAATCATTTTTATTCCGGGTATGATTTCTTTATCTTCCGTCAAAGGCACAATTTGACCGTTATTTTCTATCTCTATAATAAAATCCTCGTTGTATCTGAAATCCAAGGGATGGGGATTATGAATCTGTTGTAATTCTCTCTCATGGACATAAAATACAGCATTTGAACATTTTGAATCGTTCTCACAGTGATCATTATGTAAATGAGTGTGAAGTACTATATCAATATCCTCGGGTGTTAACCCGTATTTTGAAAGTCCCTCTTCAAAAGAATATACCTTCCCTATGGCTCTCTCAATTTCGGTGGAAGTTCTTGGTCTTAACTCTCCGGTGTCGATGAGAATGGTTTTTTCGCCACCCTCTATATACCATGAAAATATAGGAATTATAAAGGGTTTACCGTAATCATACTGGTAAGTCATCATGCCCTTATCAAAGATTTTTGCACCCATTACAATTGGATGGATTTTGTAAATCATTATTACAATGATAGACATTTTATCGAAAGTTGTCAATATCTCGAAATTCCTCAAAAATAATCTAAACGAAATTTTATTTTTTCCTGAAAATTTACAAAAACTTAAACCGCTTAAATTTTAAACACCCCCTAAAAGAAGATTAAGGAAATGGTTGTCAAAATACCAAAAAGAATATCCAACATGAAAAAAATATTTCATCGTAAATCACAACCAATAGCTGAGGGAAAGGCAAATGTCTGAAGATTGATTTCATAGGAAGAGACTACTTCGAGCACTTCGTGGTCTCGAAGTTCCATCCCCGCTCTGTCATTCCGAGCTTTTTTCGTTATTACGAGCCTTCTTTCTTCATTCCGAGCCTTCTTTCGTTATTGCGAACCTTCTTTTTCTTCATTCCGAACCTTCTTTTTCGTCATTGCAAGCCTTCTTTCGTCATTACGAGCGTAAGCGAGGAATCTCCTCTCCTATTTAAGAAGCTCATATATAAAAGGAAGAAATTCTATG
>CAKZQH010000016.1 GCA_937139565.1 uncultured Nitrospiraceae bacterium
TTTTGCTAACTGTCAAAAAATGACAGCTCTAAAATTTTATTTAAAACTACTATCATTTTTCAACCCTCTCTTCTTTCTGATTTCCTCAAAAGTTTGTTCGTACAGTTTCATCCTCTGAGAATTTTCCTTTTCAATTTCCATTGCTTTTTTAACTAATTCCTCTGCTTCCTCAAGTCTTTCTCCTTTAAGATAATAAAGCCATGCAAGGTTATTGTAAGCATCTGCAAGCCTGTCGTTTTTCTTAATAGATTCTCTGTAATTATCCTCAGCCAAGTCATAATTGCCTTGTTTTAAATAGAGATTTGCTAAGAATAGAAAACCTCTAGCATCTGATTTTGCTGCCTCTTTATAATGCTTTTTTGCCTCTTCGAAAAGATTTTTATTTTCATAACTGAGCCCTAATTGTAAGTGTTCTTCTGGGGTAAGAGGATCATTAAGAACCACTATCTTGGGCATTGCGCATCCTGTAGTAATAAGAACGAAAAATAAAAGAAATAAGTAGAACATATTCCTAAACTTTACCCATAAAAACATTAGGTAAATTATAACATAAAATTGTTACAATTAGGTTATGCCTTACTATGATGTATCTATACCTCTTAAATTAAAAAATCTCACCTACTATCATGAAGAGGATAATGATTTAACAGGTTTTGCAGTAAAAGTACCTCTAAAAAATAAAATTTACGATGCTATAGTAATAAATAAGAGAGAAAAAAAGCCTGAGGAAGTTGGACTTATTAGACATTTCGAAGGAATATGGGGACAGGCATATTCAAAAAAATTCATAGAATTTCTCTTATGGATGAGTTTTTACTATGTAGCTCAAACAGGAAGTATATTAAGGCTCACTTTTTTTGAAGAGATAATATCATATCTTAAGGGTGAAACAAAAGAAAAAATCTCAACAAAAAAAGCTGAAACCATTAAGGAATCTTTAGGCTTAGATCATTTTAACTTAAATCCGAACACAGTAAAAAAAATTCTCTCTTTGGTTGATGAAAAAAAATATAAAACTTTGCTTATCCATTCTCCAAATATTTTATATGAAATTAAACTAATGGCTGAAGTAGCCTGTGCTGTGTCCTCCAATGATGGCTCAATACTTTTAATATTACCTGAAATAAAGGAAGTTCAATCCCTTTACAACATTCTTAAAGAACATCTTAACGAAAAAATTGTAATGCTTCACAGTGAAATGAAACGCTCTGAATTAAATATCTCAATAAAAAAAATAATGGAAAATAAAGTGAAGGTTATTGTTGGCACAAGATTCTCCATATTTGCACCTGCGAAAAAGCTTTCTCTTATTATGTTATCTCAGGAAGCGAGTTGGCTCTATAAATCAGAAGAATCGCCGAGATATAATGTTCGAGAGTGTGCGGTAATGAGAGGACTTTTAGAGGGCTGCCCTGTAGTTTTATGTAGTCCCTTGCCATCTGTTAGCTCCTACTGGAATGTACTTCAAAATAAATTCGAATTCATTGATGACTTTTCTTTTCTTGGTCATCCTGAAATAGTGATTCTAAAACAACCCAGAAACGATATTTTTCATCCTGAATCAATGCTATATCTAAAGCTTCATCAAAAAGAACCATTAATGTTGATTGCTCCTCGTAAAGGATTTAGCCTTTTAAGATGTTCAGAATGTGGAGAAACAATAAAATGTGAAGGGTGTGGATATTCATCTATATACTATAAAGAGGAAAAAACCTTAGGTTGTTCAAGATGTAATTTAAAATTTACTCCTCCTCAAGTTTGTCCATACTGTGGAGGAGTAGATATACATCCATTAGGAACAGGTGTAGAAAGATTAAAAGAGGAGCTTCAAAGAATTTTTCAAGACAAAGAGATATCTATTAAGGATTATGAACTTGAAGGAAACGATATAAAGGGAATTGTTGTTGCTCCAGTTGGAAAAATAAAAAAAGGATTAACTCCAACCTTTAAAGGTGCAATATTTGTGGATTTTGATTTTTTCTTATCTATTCCTGATTATCGTGCCATTGAAAATGCCTTTGGTAAAATTTTATCCCTCTGTCATCTAATTAGGAAGGATGGAACGCTGTTTCTTCAAACAAGAAGTCCAGACTTGGAAATTTTTAAATTTATGCGTTCTTATAATTTTAAGGATTTCTACGGATACGAATTAAAACACAGAAAAGAAACAGGATTCCCCCCATTTGTTCGTTTGATTAAAATCTTGTTAAAAATTAAGAAAAAAGATTCTGAAGATATTTATGAAAAGATAAAAAATTGCCTCAAATCTTGTACCTCAGCGGATGTAATAGGTCCTCTGAGAGAAAAAGACAAGGCCTATTTCATTCTTCGCTCTAAGGAAAAAAGAAAGCTTATCGAGGAATTACACATTTGTTTGGAGAAATTAAATAAATTCAAAGAAGTTTCATACTCTATAGAAGTTGATCCAGTAAACTTAAAATAGCAGACTCAAAAATTTTTTCAGTTTGGCGATAAATTAAAAATCATCACTAAACCAAAAATTATGAGCAAAAATCCTATAAAGTAGTTAAAAAATCGAAAGAAATTCAAATATTTTTTAAGAGTTTTCATCACTGTGTCTATAAGAAGTGATGAGATTAAAAATGGAATAGCTATGCCCAGTGAGTAGGCACCTAACATTCTCATGCCTGAAATCACATCTCCACCCATACTGGAATATATCAAAATGCTACCAAGAACAGGGCCAATACAGGGAGACCATCCTGCAGCAAAACCAACTCCTATGAGAAAAGCAGCTAAAGGGGTTCCAAACTTTTTAAGTTTAAAACTTACCCTAAATTCTCTCAACAAATACCCGCTTCTAATAAGCCCAATAAGAAGAAATCCAAAGAGAATTAATAAAATACCACCTAATATTCTAAGATAATCTGCATATTCCATAAAAATCGCTCCAACTAAGGAACTTCCAGCTCCTAAAGCAAGATAAACGGTTGAAAAGCCAGCGATAAATATCACAGTATAAAGAAAAATACGAAACTTTGATTTACCACTATATAATTCTGCGGTTGAAAGTCCTGAAAAAAGAGAAACATATACAGGAAGAAGTGGCAATATACAGGGAGAAAAAAAACTTAGAAATCCGCCTATAAAAGCTGCACTTAAAGAGATTTCACCGATTTCAGTCATCGACCACACTCAGCAGGATCGCCTTTTAACTTATCAAGGGCATGAGGAAGCGCCTCAGCAATAGCATCAAGTGATTCCTTTACAGCCTTTGGACTACCTGGTAAATTTATTATCAGTGTCTTGCCTTTAATTCCAGCAACAGCACGGGAGAGTATAGCGGTTTTAGTTTTCTCATACCCCCGCCATCTCATAGCCTCAGCAATACCTGGCACTAATTTTTCAACAACCTCAAGAGTTGCATCAGGAGTCACATCTCTTGGGTGCAACCCTGTTCCACCATTTGTAAGAATGAGGTCAGCTCTTTCTAATTCATCTATTATGGCCTGTTTAATTAGCTCTTTCTCGTCTGGAACAACTTTATATGAAATAATCTCTGCCCAGGAGCGTATCATTTCTTCAATAACTTTACCACTTCTATCCTCTCTTTCGCCCCTTGCACCCTTGTCAGATACGGTTATAATTGCAGCTTTATACTTCATAGCACTAATATTTCATCTCCAACTTTAATTTTGCCACCCTTTAAAACCTTAGTAAACACCCCTTCCCTTGGCATTACACAATCACCTACAGTTTTAAAGATTTCACACTTACTATGGCATTTCTTCCCATGCTGACTTATTTCTAAAATCACCTCACCAATTCTAAGTTTTGTTCCCACAGGAAGGCTCATAAGGTCTATACCTGAGGTTGTTATGTTCTCTGCAAAATCACCGTAGTTAATAGATAATCCTTTATCTTTCATCTTCTCTATGCTTTCTTGAGAGAGTAAACTTATTTGTCTGTGCCAATGGGAGCCTGCGTGAGCATCGCCTTTAATACCAAAATTTTCCACTATTATGGCCTCATTTACAGGATTTTTTGTGGTTCCCTTTTCCTTGCTAATATTGATTGATATTACTTTTGCAGGCATTTCTGAATTATAAAATATCCCTTAGTGAATTAGCAAAATAGGTTTTGGTGAATTTTTTATTACAGACTCAGCAACACTGCCAATCATGATAGCTTCGCTGTATGACCTGCCTTTAGAACCAATCACTACTAAATCGTGCTGCTCAACTCTTTTTAAAATCTCTTCAGAAGGTATACCTGCTACAATTTCACATCTTAAATTCTCATCAATTTTTTTAATTTTCTCCTGTGCTTCTTCTTTTAAATATTCAAGATATTTCTGAATTTCGTTTTCCTGTTCAAGAATGCCTCTAATTTTCTTTTCTGGGATTATATGTATCACAGTTAGTTCACATCCGCATCTTAGAGCAAGTTCTTTTGCAAAATCTAAGGCTCTAAGAGAGACAGAAGAAAAATCAACAGGACAAAGTATTTTTTGAAGTCTAATATTTTGAGGACTTATACTTTCAAAATCCTTGCCTTTTACAATCAAAGCAGGTGTTTTCATGCCCTTGAGAAGTCTCTCGGATGTGGAAGGTCTTGTAACATAGTGTTTAAAACCTAAGACAGTGAAGGATTTTTCATCCCTTATGACTTCTCTCATACTCTCAATAAGTCTTCCAAGAATAACTTTACATTCTGTTTCTACTGAAAATTTAGAAATTTGTTTTTCTAATTCTTTTAATTGCTCTTCAATTTTTTTCTTTTCTTTATTAATATATGGCATTAAATAGGCAGGAGGGGTAAGAGTATACTCCATAATGTGAAAAAGGGTTAACTTTTTACATGCAAATATATTACTTAGCCATATGGCATAAGAAAGAACAGAAGATATAGATGGCTTAAAATCAATTGCTACATAAATTCTTTCTGGTATAATCATTTACTCACCTGCTTGCCTAATTTTTTCTCAACAGAAAGGACTTTCCCTTCTATTCTTCCAGTAGCTCCCTTTCTTTCATCAATCTTTATCTCAATAAGTAATCTATCAACCTCTTCAAGTAAGGCTTCCCTACATTTCTTTATAAGATTCATAATCTCATCCCATTCTCCTTCAACAATTGTTCCCATTGCATGCATTTTATATGAAAGCCCGCTTTCATCAACTATTTTAATAACCTTTGCCACATACTTACTTAGACTTACATCTTTCCCTAAGGGAACCATACTGAATTGAACCAACATAAAATCCCTCCAATATGTTTCTAAATAAATATTACCATAAATTAAACCAAAATTTTCTCCTTAAATTTCTAACTCTACATTCATAGGTTCAATGAAAGTATTAACTTTTATCCTAATTCTGTGATATAAAAAAATTAAAAAGGGGAGAATAAGTTATATGAAAACTTTGATAGTTTTATCCATTCTACTAATATCCCTGAAATGTTTGTTTGCTCAAGAGATAAGAGATTCATTCGCAAATGGAAAACCTGAACTCAGATGGACTGCCTATCCCCACTTTAATCTTGATAACGTAGAAGCCATTTATGATAGAATGGCACCTGATGGTGACAATGGCATAGGATTATTGAGAAATAAAAATGTGGGAGGATTTGCAGCCTTAAGTTATGTGGCAGGTCTGGAACTTGAAAATTTTTATCTTGAAGCCCTTGTTTTTTGTCCTGTTACATTTGGAGACAGAGGACCTCTTACAGGTATGGCATTTCTGATTGATCCCATGGAGAATCGCTTCTTCAGATTCATATGCGACTTTAAAAGTATTAAACCCAGCCTAAATATAGCTTATGTAGGAAGGGATACTAATCAATTTCCTGTATATTTGAAAATTTGGACAACCAGCGATATTAAAGAAGAATTACCCCAAAAAGCTGGCTGGCACATCTTTGCTGTAGAGGTAAAAAATGGTGTTCTTAAAGCCTATTTCAATAAAAAAGAGCTTCCAGGAACAGTGAGAGTTGATAGAATTAAAAGAGGCTTTGTAGGTATATATACAAACTTCGTAGGAGGGCTTGGAGAGGCAGAAACTAAGTTTGACTCTTTCATAATAAAGCCTCTTAACATTAAAGATAAACAATAGCGCAAGAAAAATTTTTTATCATATTTAATCAACTTCCCTAATTTCAATTATTTTTTCCACATTAAAATTTCTCTCTTCCCTACGCATCATGCAAAATGCCTTTAATCCTAAAAAATTCCTACCGTTAAACTCCATCTTTCCAATAAATAAAGGCTTTATGATTCTTTTTGTTTTAATATCTGAAGACTTTAGATAAACAATCTCTAAAAGCTTTTCTCTTTCTATACATTTCTCTATAAAAGATATTTTCTCCTCAAGGGGTAATTTTTTTTCTGCCAGTGAGTATTGAAACCTTGTAAGAAATTGAACTATTTTTCTATCGAGCAAAATATGCTCTCTTTTTACCGGTCTTTTGAGAATTAGGCCATCGAAACTACGACACCTTGATAGAGCAACATATAGCTGTCCATGAGAAAATGTTCCTTTGCCTAAGTCTAATATTACTTTGTCAAATGTTAGTCCTTGGCTTTTATGAATTGTTATCGCCCAAGCAAGTTTAAGAGGATATTGGGTAAACTGACCTACAACTTCTGTGGAGATTTTTTTCTTTTTCTTATCGTAAAAGAATTCAAACATCTCCCATGTATAAGGAACCACTTCCACTACTTCTCCATTTTTAAGTTCCACTATAATAACATCTGGTTCACTTTTGCTTGGTTGAATCTCTAAAATTTTACCTATATCACCGTTAATCCACCTTCCTTTACTGTCATTATTAAGAAGCATAACCTGCGCATCAACTTTTAAATTAAGTTGAGCAGAGGTTGGAAGATCGGATTCTTTAAATTCACCTTCAAGATAACCATAGTATTTAAATTCCTTATGCCTTATCTTGGACAATCTATCTGAATTTATATTTTCCGCCATTTTGTTTGTTGTAACAAGATAAATGTAAAATTCATCCTCATTAGGAACGAAATCAGGAATATATCTGGAATTGAGAAGTTTTATAAGGTCCTCACTTATCGTGTTATTTCTAATACCATTTAAAACATCAACAAAAACTGGATCAGACTGTCTGTAAACCCTTTCAAATTCTATGAATTCAAATTCACACTCTTCAAACACTCGGGAACTAAAAAAGTAAGGGGTTCTGTAGAGCTCTTCGAATATTACTTTTTCTTTAGATGTTACCACTGGTGGTAGTTGATATAGGTCTCCGATTAAAATCGTCTGTATTCCTCCAAAGGGTCTATTCTTCTTTGGGCCGTATTTCCTTAAAAAAACATCGACACAATCAATTAAATCTGCCCGCACCATTGATATTTCGTCTATTACAATAGCATCAATTTTTTTATAAAAAGAGGGATTTTTAGGTTTAATCTGCTCTACATTATGGATAGTGATATCTGGTCTAAAACCAAAAAATGAATGAATTGTTTGACCTTTTACATTCACCGCAGCAACTCCGGTAGGAGACAGCACTGCTATTTTCTTTTTAGTATTTTGCCTGAAATAACTTAAAAACGTAGATTTACCTGTACCTGCTCGTCCAGTGATCAAAACATGAGAGTCGCTATTTTCAGCTTTATCTAATGCTTTAAGAAATCCCTCGTTTAAATCAATCTCTGATGGCTGAATCATGGAAGAATTTCTATTGGAGTACCATCTGGAACAATTTGCCAAATCTCATCCATCTCTTCATTTGTTACAGCAATACATCCCTCTGTCCAGTCATCGAGTATGTGATATTTGCCTAAGTATTCAACTTTTTTTGATAAACCGTGA
>CAKZQH010000017.1 GCA_937139565.1 uncultured Nitrospiraceae bacterium
TTTTCCTCCTGCCTTGTTATCTCATTTGCGAGTCTGATCATATCTTTACGTTCCGCTCTATGCTTGCAATTAGAACCTCTTCCCCTTTCTGTCATTGCGAGGCTTTTCTTTTATTGTCATTGCGAGGAGCGCAAGCGACGAAGGGATCTCGCCTTTGCGTCATTGCGAGATCCTCTTTTCTGTCATTGCGAGCGAAGCGAGGCAATCTCTTAGTTACCTCTTCGTAGACTTAAAATAGAGACTGCTTCGGGACATCGAGTCCCTCGCAGTGACAAGAGGAAAGTGTTATTGCAAGGATTTTCTTTTCTGTCATTGCGAGCGAAGCGAAGCAATCTCCTGACCACTCGCCTTGGCGAGAGACTGCTTCGGGACATCCAGTCCCTCGCAGTGACAGAATGAGACTGCCACGGCCACTTCATGGCCTCGCAGTGACATGTGGGGGAGTAAGAGACTGCTTCCTGCCTTTATTCTCTCCCTCATAGCTTTCTCTATCCTTTACCAATCTCATTAGAACCATGTCTTTTGTTAATCGTGATACCTTCTTAGCAGAAAGATTATGTGTAGAATAAAATGGATTAAAATCAGAAATCAGCAGTTTGTAGAAATATCAATGAATTATAAATTTTATCTAACAAAGCCAGGAGAAATGTTGGTTCATGTTATGTTTATGGTTAGATTTTTATGTGAGACTACAGGGTCTTTTTAATGTAACCCTCTATTAAAATATCCTCTCCTATTCTTTTTACACTGTAAGGGGTTATTTTAAAGGCTTCATTTATATTTTTAAAAATTTTTCCTCCAACTGCTGGATAGGAATGGATTCCTCCAATAATTTTCGGAGCTATGAATATCATTATCTTGTCAACAACTCCACTCCAAAGAGCATAGGAATTTAAAGAAGACCCACCTTCTATTAAAACAGAAGTTATACCTCTTTTACCAAGCTCTTCCATCAGCCAATTAAGGTCTACTTTTTCTGTAGAGAAAAAAAGTAGCTCCACTCCTTTCTCATAGAGAAGTCTTGCTTTTTTGCTTTCTCTTTGAATTTCGTTAACAACAATGAGAGTTCGGGATGGTTCGCTATAGACATTATATTCTAATGGGATTTCAAGATAAGGGTCTATTATCACTCTAAGTGGGTTTCTTCCTCCCTTTATTCTTGCTGTGAATGAAGGATTGTCTTTTAAAACAGTGCCATAGGCTGAAAGCAAAGCATCTACCCGTGATCTAATTGAATGAACAAGTTTTCTCGATTTTTCTGATGTTATCCATTTTGACTCGCCTTCTGGAGTTGCAATTTTACCATCGAGGGTCATTGCAATCTTAAGAATTACAAAAGGTAGCTTGGTTGTGATGTATTTTATATAGAACTCATTAAGCTTCTGGGCTTCTTTCTCGAGGATTCCCTCAGTAACTTCTATCCCATGATTTTTTAAGATTTCAATACCTTTCCCTGCAACTTTTGGATTAGGATCTCGCATTGCGATCACAACCCTTGAAATTCCTGAATTTATTATTGCATCAGTGCAGGGAGGAGTTTTTTTATCCCTGTGGCAACAGGGTTCAAGATTCACATAAAGAGTTGAGCCTTTAAGGGATTTTTTTGCCTTATTTATTGCTTCAGCCTCTGCATGCGGAAGTCCTGCTTTCTTATGATAACCCTCTGAGATAATCTCACCGTTTTTTACAATAACCGCTCCGACCATGGGATTCGGTGAAGTCTGCCCTTTTGCCTTTCTGGCAAGAAACAAGGCTCGTTTCATGAAGATTGCGTCTTTCTGGATATCAAGGCTTCTGTTCATTATTGTTCTTTAAATTTTAACATAAACAGACACGGATTGAATTTTTTTATTGCCTGGAATTTTTAAAGATTTTTTAGAAATTCTCTGTAAGGAGAGAGAAAATGGATAAGTATGATATAATATTTTTTTGTTATGTATTATCTCGGGCTTGACATAGGAGGCACCTATATTAAAATAGGTATCATTTCGTCGGAAGGGGAGATTTTACAACTTTGTAAATTTTCCACTGGTGAAAAGCCTTTGGAAGTAGTTTTTGAGGAAATTGACGATATTTTAAAAGCCTATAAGATTTTAGGAATAGGAGTTGCAGTGGCAGGTATTGTAGATAGAGATGGTAAAGTCATTGAAGCGGCAAATATCAAATCTTTGAATGATTTTGAATTGAAGAAAGAATTAGAGCAGCGGTATAAAATTCAAGTGGCAGTAGAAAATGACGCCACAATGGCCACATTAGCTGAAGCCTTTGCAGGGGAAGGAAAAGGTTGTAATAGTTTTATTCTTCTCACTTTAGGTACAGGTATAGGTGGTGGTTTCTGGTTCAATGGAAAGGTAGAGAGACTGCCGATGGAAGTGGGGCATATGACCATTAATTATCTTGGAAAATTATGCAGTTGTGGCAACACAGGTTGTCTTGAAGCATATGCTTCAGCAAGAGCATTAAAGGATAACCTAATAGAAAAACTCGAAAAAGGAGAAAATAGCATAGCATCCACACTTTACGAAGGAAATTTTTATAAAATTAAGCCTGAAGACATATACAAAATTGCCATGGATGGAGATCCTCTATGCAGAAGCATTATGAAGGAAGGAGGAAAAGCCCTTGGAGCTGGACTTAGTAATTTGATTAATCTTTTTTCTCCTGAAAAGATTATTTTAACTGGTGGGCTTTCTAAAGCAGTAAACATTTACATTGAAACAGCTATTGCTGAGGCACAAAAAAGAGCAATGAAAGGACTTGGAGAGAAAGTATCTATTGTTACTTCTTCGTTAGTTGATAAGGGCGGAGTTTTAGGCGCTGTAATGGCTTTAAATAATCAATTATCTAATCAAAATTCATGCAACACATAAGAAATTTTTCAATAATCGCCCATATAGATCACGGAAAATCAACTCTTGCCGACAGATTACTTGAATTCACAGGTGCTGTGAATCTTGGTGGGAAAATGGGCCAGGTGCTTGATTCAATGGACCTAGAGAGAGAAAGAGGTATTACTATAAAAGCTCATGCAGTAAGGCTTAGCTACCAGGCTGATGACGGTAAAACATATATTCTTAATTTGATTGATACTCCTGGCCATGTGGATTTCTCCTATGAAGTATCCCGTTCTTTAGCTTGCTGTGAAGGAAGTCTTCTTGTGGTTGATGCTACTCAAGGTGTGGAAGCACAAACAGTCGCAAATGCCTATTTAGCAATTGACCATAACCATGAGATTATTCCAGTGATAAATAAAATAGACCTTCCGCAAGCTGAACCAGAAAGAATAAAACAGCAGATTGAGGACATACTCGGAATTGACGCTGAAGAGGCAATCCTTGCTTCAGCAAAGGAAGGTATAGGTACTAAAGAAATTCTTGAGGAGGTTATAAGAAAAATTCCACCACCTAAGGGTGATCCCTCTAAGCCCTTAAGAGCAATGATTTTTGACTCTTGGTTTGATAATTATCTGGGAGTAATAATTCTGGTTAGAGTTTTTGATGGAGAGATAAAAAAGGGAATGCGGATTAAACTCTTTGCCACAGAAAATGAATACGAAGTCCAGAGACTTGGCATACTTACGCCTTTACCAAAGGATATAGACAAACTTTCAGCAGGTGAAGTTGGTTTTATTGTAGCAGGGATAAAGAACATATCAGATACAAAAATTGGAGATACTGTTACAGAAGCTCATAATCCTGCAAAGGAACCTTTGCCTGGTTTTAGAGAAGTAAAACCTATGGTTTTTTGTGGACTTTATCCCACAGAAACACATCAATACGAAGAACTTAAAACTGCCCTTGAAAAATTGAGGCTAAATGACTCTTCCTTCTTCTTTGAACCAGAAACATCTGTAGCATTAGGCTTTGGTTTCAGATGCGGTTTTCTTGGATTGCTTCATATGGAAATTATCAAGGAGAGATTAGAAAGAGAGTTTAATCTTTCCCTTATAAGCACTGCTCCAACAGTAAGATACAGAATAATTGAAAAAAATTCAGAGGCCTACTTGATTGATAATCCAAGCAAAATGCCCAAAATTTTTGAGAGCATTGAAGAACCCTTTATGAAAGTATCTATTATTGTACCTGAAAATTTTGTGGGAGATATATTAAAGCTTTGTCAAGAAAAAAGAGGTGTTCAAAAGGAGTTTTCTTACATTACAAAAGATAGAATTCTCCTTGTCTATGAAATTCCTCTTAATGAAATTTTATGGGATTTTTACGATAAACTTAAGTCTCTTTCAAAGGGCTATGCCTCTATGGATTATGAATTTTTAGGCTATATAAAGAGCAATCTTGTAAAGCTCGATATTCTAATAAATGGCGAGCAAGTTGATGCTTTATCTGTCATTGTTCACAAAGATAAGGCTTATTATAAAGGCCGTGCAATAGCTCAAAAACTAAGAGAGGTTATACCAAGACAGTTATTTGAGGTTGTTATTCAGGCTGCTATCGGAGGAAAGATAATTGCCCGTGAAAGCATTGCTCCGCTTAAGAAGAATGTTCTTGCAAAGTGCTATGGAGGTGATGTTACTCGAAAGAAAAAACTACTTGAAAAACAAAAAGAAGGAAAAAAGAGAATGAAACAGATTGGTAAGGTAGAAATTCCACAGGAGGCTTTCCTCTCTGTCTTAAAAGTTGAGTAAGGAGGACAAATTGACAGCTAAAAAAATATTGGATTACATAAAAAGCATTGGAATAGCCATATTAATAGCCCTTTTTATTAGAGCCTATATTATTCAGGCCTTTAAAATTCCCTCTGGATCAATGATACCCACTTTGCTAATAGGAGATCATCTTCTTGTTACAAAGTTCATTTATGGGATTAATCCTCCGCTTATGGATAAAAAAATTCTTGTTTTTGACAGACCCAAGAGAGGCGATATCATAGTTTTCAAATATCCTGAAGACCCAGATCGTGATTTCATAAAGAGAGTTATTGCTATAGGTGGAGATATTGTTGAGGGAAGGGACAAAAAAGTGTTTGTTAACGGCGTGGAAATAAAGGAACCCTACATTAGACACTCTGACTCTTACATTCATCCAAGAGAAGATGACCCAAGGGATAATTTTGGACCAATTAAAGTGCCAGAAGGTAAACTTTTTGTAATGGGTGATAACAGGGATCAAAGCTATGATAGCAGATTTTGGGGATTTGTTGATTTAAAGGATGTAAAAGGAAAAGCACTTGTTATATACTGGTCATGGGATAATGAAAAAAACAAGCCAAGGCTCGAGAGAATTGGTAAAATAATAAAATAATGTTCACTGGAATTATTATTGAGCTTGGAAAGGTTTATGGCATAAGAAAGCTATCTTCTGGAGCAACTTTAAGCATAATCTCGAAGGAAATAATAAAAGATGCCTGCCTTGGAGATAGTATCTCTGTTAACGGAGCTTGTCTTACAGTTTGTGAAATTGATAAATCAAAAGGGATTTTATCCTTTGATGTCTCTTACGAAACCCTGAATAAAACCACATTAGGAGAATTAAAAAAGGGTGACCTTGTTAATCTTGAGCCTGCTCTTACCCTAAACACACGGCTTGGAGGACATCTTGTAAGCGGTCATGTAGAGGGAGTGGGAAAAATAAAACAAATTGAACAAAAAGGCGATTATCTTCAAATTGACATAGAAGCACCTCTCGAAATTCTTAAATACTGTATTAAAAAAGGCTCTATAGCCGTAGATGGAATAAGCCTTACCATATCTGAGCTTTCCTCATCTTTTTTCACATTAGTCATAATTCCCCATACAGCTAAAATGACAACCTTAGGCACAAAAAAAGTGGGAGACAGAGTCAATCTTGAAACTGATATAATAGCCAAGTATGTTGAAAAATTTGTAAGTCAAATGACCGATTCTTCGGATAACAGACTCCTTGAAAAATTAAAATCTTACGGATTTATAAAGGAGTGATTTCTATGAAATTCATTGTTTTAGCTGGAGGTTCAGGGACAAGGCTTTGGCCTCTTTCAAGAAAAAATTTTCCGAAACAGTTTTTAAGGTTCTCGCTTTCAAAGAATAATAAAAGCGACAGCTTTTTTCAGAAGACTTTGAGAAGGCTCGCTTTACATAAAGAGGCTGAAATATTCGTTATAACAAGCGAAAAATATAAGTTTTATATTCGTGACCAGGTTGAAGAAATTTTGAAAGATCTGGTTCACAAACCTAAGATTGAAGTTGTCTTTGAACCTGTTCAGAGAAATACAGCTCCTGCCATTTGCCTTGGAGTGAAGTATGCTCTTGAAAAAGGCGCATCTTTAAATGATGTATTTATGGTTTGTCCTTCAGATCATTTTATATCGCCAGATGAAGAATTTTTAAGCTACATTCAGAAAGCCGAGGAGGTTGCCCGTAAAGGGAAGATAGTAACCTTTGGAATAAAACCAAACAGACCTGACACAGGTTTTGGATATATTAAGGTTAACGGTTTAGAGGAAAAGGGAGACTTTTATTTAGTTGAAAAATTTGTTGAGAAGCCTGATGAGGAAACTGCAAAAAAATATCTGAACGAAGGATGTTATTACTGGAATTCAGGCATATTTGCCCTCACAGCACTTTCTCTTATTGAGGAAATGAAAAAACACATACCGCTTTTGGGCGAATCCTTTGAACTTTCCTACGGAGAATTTTTGGAAAACTTTAAGAACGCACCAGACATTTCTATTGATTATGCTGTAATGGAAAAAACCACAAAGGCTGCTCTAATTCCGCTTAAAATCTTTTGGTCTGACATTGGCTCCTGGGAAAGTCTATATGAAATTCTTGAAAAAGACCAGAGAGGAAATGCAATTAAGGGAGACTCAATAAATATTAACACAAAAGGAACGCTTGTAATCGGAAATAAAAGACTAATAAGCACATTAGGCATTGAAGATACAATCATAGTGGAGACTGAGGATGCTTTATTAGTTGCAAAAAAAGGGGAATGCCAGAAGGTAAAAGACATTGTGAATACTCTCTGTGAAAGTTGCTCATCTCTTTCAGAGGATCATGTAATTTCCTATAGACCTTGGGGAAGTTTTACTCTCCTTGAAAGGGGAGATAGATACAAAATAAAGCGTATTACTGTAAATCCAGGTGCTTCTTTGTCTCTTCAGATGCATCATCACCGCTCAGAGCACTGGATTGTTGTTAAAGGCACAGCAAAAGTTATTATTGGAGAGACCGAAAGATTTGTCCACGAAAATGAATCTGTCTATGTACCTAAAAGTACCATTCATAGACTTGAAAACCCTGGTAAAATCCCCCTTGAAATGATTGAAGTACAAGTGGGAGAGTATGTGGAAGAAGATGATATAAGAAGATTTGAGGATGTATATGGAAGACAGGATTTTTAGAGAGTATGATATAAGAGGAGTCTATGGAGATGACCTTACTGAAGAAGTAGTTGATTTGTTGGGTAGAGCTTTTATTCGTCTAATTGAAAAAGAAAAAGGCCTTAAGCCACAAAGAATATCAATTGGAATGGATGCACGACTTTCTTCTCCACATCTTAAGAGTGCTATGATTAAATCCATCTTAGAAAGTGGAGTTGATGTTTTGGATATTGGTCTGTGCCCCACTCCATTGCAATATTACTCATTATTTAGATTCCCCTTAGATGGTGGAATAATGATAACAGGAAGTCATAATCCACCAGAATTTAATGGTTTCAAAATAAGCATCGGAAGAAATACTATATATGGCGAAAAGATAAGAGAATTAAGAAATATTATAAAAAACAGAGATTTTATTAAGTCAGACAGATTGGGAAATGTTGAGACATATAACATAGTTGATGATTATTTAAATTTCATAACAGCTCAGTTTCCATCTTTTGAGGGAATAAAAGTGGTTATAGATTCTGGCAATGGAGCAGCTGGTATTGTAGCTCCAGAGATATTCAAAAGACTTGGTGCAGAAATTTTAGAACTCTTCAGCGAACCGGATGGAAATTTTCCCAACCACCATCCAGATCCAGTGATAAAGGAGAACCTGAAAGACTTGATTGAAAAAGTATTAGAGAATAAGGCTCATTTAGGCATTGCCTTTGATGGTGACGGAGATAGATTGGGAGTTGTAGATGAAACAGGAGAGATTATATGGGGTGACAGGCTCATGATTATTTTTGCTGAAGATGTGCTTAAAAACAATCCAGGAGCAAAAATAATTGGCGAGGTAAAATGTTCAAAGGTTATGTATGAAGAGATTGAAAAAATGGGTGGTATTCCAATAATGTGGAAGACAGGTCATTCTTTAATAAAAAAGAAAATGAAGGAAGAAGGCGCACTTCTTGCAGGAGAGATGAGTGGTCATATTTTCTTTAATGACAGATATTTCGGATATGACGATGCTATTTATGCTTCTTTAAGGCTTGTTGAGATAGTAAAAAAAGCTGGTAAGCCCTATGGATTAAAAAAACTATTAAAGGAAGTAAAAACAATGCACTCCACTCCGGAAATAAGAATAGAATGCCCTGACAATAAAAAATTCCTCGTTGTAGAAAAATTTAAATCCTGCTTTAATTTAAACGAATGTTGCACAATTGACGGAGTAAGAATAAATTTTCCACATGGCTGGGCACTTCTTAGAGCATCGAATACTCAGCCTGCTTTGGTTTTGCGTTTCGAAGCTGAAACAGAAGAATTCCTTGAGGATATAAAAACACTTGTTAATCAAAGGCTTTTTGAAGTATTTCAATTTTTTAAAATCTTGTGATATACTTAAAAACCTTTGAAAAGTGAGGTTAATTTATGAAAAGAAAGATATTTTTAGCCCATCTAACTTTTTTATTATTGTTTATTGTTAATGTTCAAGCTCAGGAACTTCCACTAGTCACAGGTATTGAAATCAAGGGACTTAAGAGAATTGAAGAGGCTGCTGTAAAAAATAAAATATCCCTTAAGCTAGGCGAAGTAGTATCGCAGGATAAAATCTCAGATGATATTAAGGCTATTTACAAGATGGGTTATTTTGACGATGTGAAAGCAGATATTGAGCCCTTTGAGGGTGGAGTTAAAGTTATTTACACAGTCAGAGAAAAGCCTACCATCGTGAAAATTACTTTTGATGGCAATAAAGAATTCGATGTGGAAAAGCTTAAAGAAGTTATAACAATTACAGAGGGTTCAATTGCCGATATAACCCTTATTAATGACAATGCTCTCAGGTTGAAATTTTTTTACGAATCTGAGGGATATTATTTTGCAAAAGTCGTTCCTACTGTAAAGAAGAAAACCGATGAAGAAGTAGAGCTTACCTTTGTTATTGAAGAAAACAATAGGGTAAAAATTAAAGAGATTAAATTCGAGGGAAACAGAGCTATTTCAAGCAGCAAAATAAAGAAAGTCATGGGAACCTCTGAAAGAAAGTTTTATTCTTTTATCACAGGAAGTGGTTTTTACAAAAAATTGGAAATACTTCAAGATTTAGAGAAAATAAAGGATCTCTATCATGACAACGGATACATAAAAGTATCTGTCGGTGAACCTAAGATTGAATTTTCGCAGGATAAAAAATGGATGACCATAATAATTCCCATTTCCGAAGGCCCGCAATTTAAAATTTCATCAGTTAAAGTAGAGGGAATTAAAGATAAAAAAGAAGAACAGGAAGTAAAGGATTTGATTAAATTAAAAAGCGGTGAGATTTTTAGTAAAAAGAAGCTAAGAAAAGATATAGAGCAGATTACCTCCTATTATTCAGACAAAGGTTTTGCTCTTGCATCAGTTTCACCCGATGTTTTACCTGATGAGTCCAAATTAACAGTTGATGTTATTTATGGTATCAAGCCCGGAGATAAATTTACTATAGGCAGAGTTAATATTGCAGGAAATGTAAAAACAGTTGACAAGGTTATTAGAAGGGAAGTAAGGGTAGATGAAGGTGAAGAATATTCAGCATCAAAAATAAAAAAGAGCAAAACTCGACTTGAAGACCTTCAGTATTTTGAGACTGTTGATATAGATCAAAAGCCAGATCCTGATAAAAAAACCGTTGATCTGGATATAAATGTTAAAGAAAAAGCAACAGGATTTTTAACAGTAGGTGGAGGATACAGTTCTATTGATAATTTAATAGGAATGTTGGATATTACTCAGACAAATCTATTTGGAAGGGGTTACACCCTAAAATTAAAGGGTGAACTTGGAGGAAAAAGCTCATACTATACTATTTCCTTTAGAGACCCGTGGTTTCTTGATAAACCTCTTCTCTTTGGTATAAATCTTTACAGACAAAAAAGGGAGTATCAGAACTATACAAAAGATGGTACTGGAATGTCTCTTACTTTTGGTAAAAGATATGGTGAGGATTGGTTTGCTTCAATTACATACGAATTAGAAAGATCAAGAGTTACAGATATAGAGGAAGATGCAGACACTGTTTTAAAAGATATGGAAGGTAATTTGATTACAAGTTCTGTAACATTTCAAATTGTGAATGATACCCGTGACAGTTACATTGATCCAACCTCTGGGACAAGGCACTCCCTAAGTTTAACCCTTGCTGGTCTTGGCGGAAACACAGGTTTTTGGAAAAGTATGCTCGATCTTGGATGGTACTTACCTATCTTTGAAGAGTCAACTCTACATTTGAGAGCAAGACTCGGAATATCTGATAGTCTTTTCGGTAAAAAATATCCTCTTTATGAGAGATACTACGTGGGAGGACTTGACACTATAAGAGGCTTAGGCTATGGAGAAGCAGGTCCAAAAGATAGTAAAAACGATCCTATTGGTGCAAAACGTGCATTTATATTTAATATTGAATATCTTTTTCCTATAGTAAGTGAACTAAAACTTAAAGGACTTTTATTTACCGACATAGGTAAAGGATATAATGAAGGAGAAAAATTTGGTTCTAACATAAAATACTCCGCAGGATTTGGTTTCAGGTGGTTATCACCCTTTGGACCAGTGAAAATTGATTATGGAATAAATCTCAATAGAAAAGAAGGAGAGTCGAAAAGCAAGATAGAATTTGGTTTTGGCTCATTCTTCTAAACAACAAGGAGGAGGAAGTAATGAAAAAATTTTTACTAATTTTAGTAGGTTTTATTTTAGCTTTATCCTTTGTTTCAGTTTCCCATGCAGAGCTGAAAATAGGAGTAGTTGATCTTTACAGAGTGCTGAATGAATCAGAGGAAGGTAAAAAGGCAGTTAACGAGCTTCAAAGCATGCTTGAATCAAGACAAAAGACTTTAGAGGAAAAACAAAAAAAGATACAAACCCTTAGAGAAGAGTATGAAAAGAAAAAGGCCATATTAAGTGAAGATGCAAGAAAATCAAAAGAGGAGGAAATAGAAAGACTCGGTAGAGAGTTGCAGAGAAATGCTGCTGACTACCAGGTAGAATTACAGAAAAAACAAAATGAGATAACCCAGAGCATGTTAAAGGAAATAAGACAAATAATTAATGAATTTGCACAGAAAGAAGGTTATAATTTAATTTTAGAAAAAGCTGAGCAACTAATAATTTATACTACTCCACAAGTGGAAATAACCGATAAAATCATAAGCCTTTTCAATCAAAAAACAACAACTACAAAAGGAAAGAAATGAGGCTTTCTGAAATAGCAGAACGCTTTAACGGTCAAATTATTGGAAATCCTGAGGCTGAAATTATTGGAGTAAAAGGCATAGAGGATGCCAGAGAAGGTGACATTACCTATTTAGCATCGACTAAATATATTGATAAGCTAAAAAATAGCAGAGCTTCAGCAGTAATTTTAAAAGAAAAGATAGGAGGATTAGAAAAAACTCAGCTTATTGTTGATAATCCTCATCTTACATTTGTAAAGCTTCTACAGCTTTTCTATGTAAGACCCTATTGCCCAAAAGGAATTAGCGAGCAGGCTATTATCTCTAAAGATACTAATATTGGAAAAAATGTAACCATATATCCTTATGTTTTTATTGATGACCAGGTAGAAATAGGGGAAAATACGGTGATTTATCCCTTTACATTTATTGGCAGAGGAAGCAAAATAGGCGCTAACTGTATTATCTATCCCCATGTAACCATAAGAGAGAATGTATACATAGGAAACAGCGTAATTATCCATTCTGGAGCTGTGATTGGAGCCGATGGATTTGGTTATATTTTTAATGAAGGAAGACACGAGAAAATTCCTCAGGTAGGTTCTGTTATTATTGAAGATGATGTAGAGATTGGTGCATGCACAACCATTGATAGAGCCACAACAGGAAACACTGTGGTTGGAAAGGGAACAAAAATAGACAATCTTGTTCAGATTGCCCACAATGTTAAGATAGGACGGAACTGCATTATTGTTGCCCAAGTAGGTATTGCAGGAAGTTCTACAATAGGAGATGGATGTATTCTTGCTGGACAGGTTGGGGTTGCTGATCATGCAGAAATTGAAGCAGGCACAATAGTTACTGCTCAATCAGGTGTAATGCCAGGGAAACTTCAAAAAGGAGTGTTTTCTGGAACTCCAGCCATGCCTCACAGAGAGTTTTTAAAATCCTATGCTATTTTCGGTAAGCTTCCTGAGATTAACAAAAAAGTAAAGGAAATTGAGGAAAAAATAAAGAAAATGGAGGGTGGTGAATGATAGATATAAAAGAAATAATGAATATTTTACCTCATAGGTATCCATTTCTCCTTGTAGATAGGATTATTGAACTAAAGCCTAATGAAAAAGCTACAGGTATAAAAAATGTGACAATTAATGAGCCCTTTTTTCAGGGGCATTTTCCTGGCAATCCTGTGATGCCAGGTGTGCTTATTGTAGAAGCTATGGCTCAAGTGGCAGGAGTTCTTGCCTTTAAATCAGGAGTTGAGGGAAGTGGAGTGCTTTTCATGAGTATTGAGAAAGTAAAATTCCGCAAGCCCATAACTCCGGGAGATCAGATAGTATTTGAAGTTAATGTGAGCCATCGCCGTTCCAATGTATGGAAGTTTAATGGAATAGCAAAGGTTGATGAAAAAATAGTAACAGAAGCTGAGTTTACAGCTATGGTAACTAGGTGAGGTGAATTTTAATGGCAGAAATACACAAAACAGCTATTGTTAGTCCTAAGGCAGAAATTGAGAATGATGTAGTTATTGGACCCTATTGCATAATAGGCGATAATGTTAAAATAGGCAAAGGTACCTATATTCACGGGCATGTCCAGATTGAAGGTATTACCGAGATTGGAGAGAACTGCAAAATTTTTCCCTTTGCTACAATAGGCTTTCCACCACAGGATTTAAAATATAATGGAGAACCCACTGGTGTAAAAATTGGTAAGAATAATGTGATAAGAGAATATGTTACGATTCATAGAGCATCTGTATCCGGTGATGGCTGGACACTCGTTGGAGATAGTAACTTTATTATGGCTTATGTTCACATTGCCCATGACTGCAAAATAGGTAACTCTGTAATCATGGCAAACCTTGCCACCCTAGCAGGTCATGTGGTTGTTGAGGACTTTGTGTTCATAGGAGGACTTGTAGCAATTCATCAGTTTACTCGAATAGGTGCGTATGCAATGGTTGGGGGCTTTAGTGGAGTAGGTCAGGATATTCCACCCTTTACAATGGCATCTGGTCCTAGGGCTAAACTTTATGGCCTTAACTCTGTGGGACTTAAAAGAAGAGGATTTAGTGATGAAAAAATCAACCTTTTAAAAAAGGCATATAAAATTCTTTTCCGAGATAAACTCTCTTTGAAAGAGGCTATAGATAAAGTTAAAGAAGAATTACCTCAGATTCCTGAAATTATCCATCTTTTGGAGTTCATAGAGGCAAACAAAAGAGGGATATGCAGATAGGAATTATTGCTGCCCAAGGCGAACTTCCAATTTTAATTTCTCGAGAACTTAAAAAAAGGGGTTACTCTGTTGTAACAGTTGCATTGAAAGAATTAGCTGATAAGAGCCTCAAAGACACAAGTGATGTATTGGAGTGGTTTAACATTGGCATGGCAGGGAAAATTATAGATTTTTTGAAAAAAAATAAAGTTAAACAGGTAATTTTAACAGGTAAATTCCCAAAAAATTTAATCTTTGAACAGGAAAAAATAAAACCAGATATGCGAGCTTTGAAAATGCTTTTTTCTGCAAAACTTAAGGGGGATAACGAATTACTCAAAATAATTGAAAAGGAACTAAAAAGCGAAGGTATACGAGTGGTTGACATATCGGAGGTGTGTCCTCATCTTTTGACTCCAATGGGAGTTTTAGGTAAGAGAAAGCCCTCAAAGGAAGAATTAAAAGACATAGAATTCGGATTTAAGATTGCAAAGAAAATTGGTGCGCTTGACATTGGACAAACGGTGATTGTTAAGGAAAACTCAGTGGTTGCAGTTGAGGCAATTGAGGGAACCGATGAAACCATTAAGAGAGCAGGAAATTATGTAAAAGAATTTGTAGTAGTAAAGACAAGTAAACCCCAACAAGATTTAAAGCTTGACCCTCCTGTTGCAGGAGTAGATACAATATTAATAATGAAAGAAACAGGTGGCAAAGTATTAGCACTTGAGGCAGGAAAGACCCTTTTGGTTGAAAAAGAAGAGACAATCAAAAGGGCTAATGAATTTAATATCACAGTGATAGGTGTAAGCTACAGTTGAACTTTTTTACTTGCATAAACGACTCATTAAAGACAGTTAATAAAAATTATCAACTGCTATTTATACATTTTTTCTTTTTATTTGCCTCCTTTTTTAGTCTTTTTTTTCTCTTAAGCATTCCATTGGGAATTCTTTTTGTTTTGTTTGGGATAGACTTTACGGATATCTTAAAGGGCAGTTTTATTGAAATAGTATTGTCATCATTTAGCCTTATGAAAAAATTTCTTTTATTTGCAATTTTTTTTCTACTTACCATTGTTATCTATCTTATTGCTGTTGTGTTTTCATGGATTTATATTTTTGCTGGAACTCTTGGCATTATGAACTCCTTCATGCAATCTGGAGAGTTATTTAGATTAAAAAACTTTCACCTATACGGCAAAAAATATTTTTGGAAAACTGGCTTATTTAGTGCTTTTGCAGCAATGATTTTTCTTTTACTTGGTTTAATATTTGTATTAATTGGAGAGTTTACCTATTCTCTTGTGGAATTTATGGAGAATTATAGTCATGCCTTAGCCACTTTCTTGAATGTATTTTTTTATCTTTCTATACTACTTTTAAGCTTAATTTCATTTCTTTTGTGGATAACATATACTCTGTTTGGATGCTATGGTATTTTTGTGAAAAATTACTCTCTTAAAGAGGCAATTGTAGAAGCTAAAAGAACAATTTTAAATCATCCTCAATCAATTGGAAGAGCAGGATTGCTCTTTGTAACCTACATTCTTACAGGTGGTGTATTGCTTTCAATAGGCTCACTACTTGCCATAATACCACATGTAGGAGCTCTATTAGCAGTCGTTTATCAATTCCTTATTCAATTCGCCCATATTTACATAAGTCTTGTGGTTGTGGCAGCTTTTCTTTCCTATTACATTCATATGGATAGAGAGTTGAATCAAAAGAATATTTCTGATGAAGAAGTTCCTCAGCCAGCTCAATCTCCTCATCAAGAAGAAAGCCTACCTGAGGCTGAAAACTCTCCTCCTTCAACGCAAGTATAATATTTTCTTGAAACTGATTGATTTCGAAGTTTTCAAATATTTCCTTTAATCCATAAACTTTACTCACATCTTCAGTTGAGCAAAGAAAAAGCTTTGAGAGCATTTCTCGGTTTGTTGTAAGAGGAATTGTTCCCTGCTGAAGAAAACCATCAACCCATCTTTTTTGAGCAGAACCAATTATTTTTATGCCCTTGTAGCAAATTTCTCCGAATGATGAAAGAGCAAAGCAGAGAGCACTTTTGTTTACAACTCGTTTTTCCCGTTTAATTTCAACTGGAATTCCTGTTAACTTAAAGGCTTTAAAAAAGACTTTACTAATTATTTCATAGGTCTGAAAGAGATTTCCTCTGAATCTATCCTCTTTTCTTGCTGAAAAACTATAGGTTATGTCATCGATGTGAAGAATTCCCTTACCACCTGTTGGTCTTCTCACAATAGGAATGTTTTGTTTCATAGCATATTCATAGTTGATTTCTTTTTCCTGCTGAAACTCTCCAATTGTTATGCCCTTTTTGCTCCAGCCATAAAGTCTGAAAGTTGGTAGAACCGCTCCTTTTCTTACAAATATGCTGATAGCTTCATCTATTGCCATGTTAAGATAAGGCTCGTATGGTTGATATTTAATAAATCGAATCCGCATTAAAAGAGATTTTGACTACTCCTTATCCTCTTCAAGAACAATTTTATGATTGAGCAGGGACATCTCTTTAATTTTCCCTTTGAAGACCTTTTGCTCTCCAAAGATATTCCGAAGATATATGTTTTTACCTTCAGGTCTTAGGATATCAACCGACTCTAAATATATCTCCTCTTCGCCATTTTTAATCACATATGCGTTTGCTTCACACATTTAATTCCTCCTTTAGATGAAGGATAAGTTTTTCCACAAGATGTGGAAGGGGCTCTTTTATAAAACCAATGAGTTCTATACCTTCTTGATTAATTGGAAGTAAAATTTTCTTTGCATTAGCGCTACCTATCCCTTCAGCCATTGATGGAGTTAGTTCTCCCATCATTGCATTTGCCACAATAATACTCAGAGGTCCCAGAATGATGTCAACCTTTTTAATATTCCACAAAATGGCATTTTCTCCAGAGGCTCCTTTGTTTGCTTTTGCCTTCATCATATTTGCAGTGGCAGCAGCATTAGTCCCGAGGGCAATTATTTCAACTTTATCTCCAAATTCCTCTCTAAGTGACTTAATTATATAACTTCCTATTCCACCACCCTGGCCATCAATAACCGCAATCTTCAGCATAATGTAAATACTAATAACTTTACAGAATAATTGTCAAACATTTCTTTCGAATGCGATCAAATAAATATAAATCATAAATGGTTATTTGAAATTTATTAACATTTTTATTATCGGTCTTTCTATCTTCATAAGTTGCTGCTCGGACATATGTCATTCAATGGACATATTTTATGATTTGGTGATTTAGCCTTACAGATCTCTCTTCCGAGCATTATGAGAAGATTGGTTATGTCTCCCCAGAACTCATTGGGAGTTATTTTCATTAAATCCTCTTCGATTTTATTCGGATCAGTATTTTCAGTAAGTCCAAGCAATTTAGCAATTCTTTTAACATGAGTATCAACAGCTATTCCTTCATTAATTCCAAAGGCATTCCAAAGAACAATATTTGCCGTTTTTCTTCCTACTCCTGGAAGACTCACAAGTTCATCAATTGTTTTTGGAACCTCTCCGTTAAATCTCTCCAGCAGATGATTGGCAAGGTCTTGTATGTATTTTCCCTTATTTTTATAGTAATTTATGCTCTTTATATCGTTCTGTAACTCTTCAAGAGAAACCTTTGCGTAGTCCTCTACTTTTTTATATTTTTTAAAAAGTTTCTCGGTTACCTTGTTTACATTTGCATCGGTAGTTTGAGCAGAAAGAATAGTTGCTACAAGTAAATCAAAGGGAGTATTAAAATTAAGTGCAGTTCTTACATTTGGATATTTCTTCTTTAGTCTTTTAATGATTTCCAGGACTTTTTCACTTTTATCCATAATTTATTCTCCTATTTTTAGAACTTTTGCGCCCTTTATTTTTCTATTTTTAATGTCTAAAATCGCATTGTTTGCTTCTTCAAAGGAATATATTTCAACTTCAGGTTTTATCGGTATTTCCTCAGCTATTTTCAAAAAATCCTTTATATCCTTTCGAGTTACATTTGCCACTGATTTTATCTCTCTTTCAAGCCAAAAATCCCTCTGATAATCGATCGCTAAAAGAGTGGCTTTATCAGTTTCTTCTTTACGAATAGCATTGATTACAAGTCTGGCACCAGGCTTTAAGTGTTTAAGTGTCTTAAATGGTGGGCTCCATACAGGAGTTGTATCAATAGCAGCATCAAGCTTTGATGGTGGTTCATCATCTATATCTCCTGCCCAAATTGCACCAAGATTCAGAGCGAATTTTCTCTGATTTTCATCTCTTGCAAAAACAAAGACAGATGATTCAGGATAAGTGTGTTTAATTGTCTTCAGAACTATGTGAGCAGAAGCTCCAAATCCAATAAGTCCAATTGAGGATTTGTCCTTGATTTTTGTCAACATTAAAGAGCGATAACCAATTGCTCCTGCGCAAAAAAGTGGTGCAGCCTCAACAAAATCAAAATTTTTTGGAATAGGAAATGCAAAATTTTCTTTTATTTTAAAATATTCTGCATATCCTCCATGAACATCTTTTCCGGTTCCTAAGAAATAGGGACAGAGATTTTCTAATTTTTTTCTACAGTATTCACATTTTCCGCAGGAAAAATAAATCCATCCTGCTCCAACCCTATCACCGATATTAAATTTCTTTGCCTTTTTCCCCCTTTCAACTATCTCACCTGTTATCTGATGTCCGGGAATAAGGGGAAAAAAAGAAGGCTTAAGTCTTCCTTCTATTTCATCAATTTCAGTATGGCAAACTCCACAGGCATAAACTTTAATAAGTATTTCGTCATCCTCTGGAACAGGGATTTCTGTTTCAATCAGTTTTAAAGGCTTTTTTTCAATGGCAAGATCACTTATTTTATCTATGACCCAGGCTTTCATCAGATACAATTATAACAAATAAAAAGCCCTCTCTAAAAAGAGAGGGCCTATTGTGTGGGAGGAGGGGATTAAAGTTTTTTGTAGCAGAACCACCAATCAAAGCATTCAGATTGTCCCTGTCTTTCTTTTGCTGTCTTAATATCTGATGCAGGAGGAATAATAACTTTGTCACCGATAAGTTCATTATTTGGCCAGCCAGCAGGAATAGCCACCTTATTTGCATCGGAAGTCTGTAAGGCTTTGACAACTCTTACAATTTCATCTATATTTCTTCCTACTTCCTGAGGATAGTAAAGAATGAGCCTTAACACTCCATTTGGATCAATCACGAAGACCGCTCTTATTGTATTTGTTCCCTTTGCAGGACTAATCATTCCAAAGGATTTAGCTACTTCTCCCATATCATCGGCAATAATTGGAAAAGTAATTTCCACTCCGAGTTTTTCCTTAATCCATTCAACCCACTTGATGTGAGAAAACACCTGATCAATAGAAAGTCCTATTAATTCGCAGTTTAAGGCTTTAAAATCATCAATTCTTTTCTGGAATGCAACAAACTCTGTTGTGCAAACAGGAGTAAAGTCAGCAGGATGACTGAAAAGAACAACCCATTTCCCTGTGTAATCTCCTGGGAAATTGATTACACCATGGGTTGTTTTAATTTTTCTGTCCTCAATTTTTTCTCCCAACAACGGCATTCTTACATCCATAACTACACCTCCTAATTTAATTTATTTTATAATTATTATAATTTAAAAAAAGATAAAAGTCAATATTTTTTATAAGTTTTTTTCTATATGTAAAAATGGTTCTATCTGAAAAAACTACTTTTAATTTTTTCAGCTAAAGTGGTAAATTTTAATAAAAAGGAGGTCGGTTGCATGCAGATTGTTGATGCAAGAGGTCTTGGATGTCCAAAGCCTATTCTTTTAGCAGAGGAAGCCCTATCAAAAATAGAGGAAGGTACTATTGTTGTTATTGTTGATAATGAGGCTTCTGCTGAAAATTTAAAAAGATATGCTGAGCGATTTGGTTACTATCATGAGATTGAAACAGAGGATAGCAACTGGCGGGTAAAAATAGTGAAAGGATATACCTGTCAGATTCTTACAAAAGAAAAAAAATCTAAAAAAAGGTTACTCCTTATAGTTACCTCCCATATCATCGGGATAGATGAAACTCTTGGTAGAATTCTTATGAAAGCGTTTTTTGAAACCATGCTAACAACTGCCGAGCTACCCAATATGATCTTTTTAATGAATACCGCTGTTAGATTAACCACAATAGACGATGAATTTATCGAAATCTTTAAAAAAATTGAAGAAAAAGGTGTTGAAATCTTTACCTGCGGAACATGTTTAAAATTTTTTAATCTTGAAGCTAAGCTAAATGTAGGATTCAGAGGAACAACCAATCACTTTGTTGAAGGAATTAGTGATTTTGAAAAAATAGTTTGGATAGGTTAGTATTAAATCTGATGATCGAGACATTATGAACGATGAAAGTTAAGTGATTATTTTTATCTTTTTATTAGGCTGGGTAGACTTACTCCTCGAAAAGATTCATATCAGGTGTCCTCACGAATATTTTGGCTGCACCTTCGTCAATACGAGACCACGAAGTAGTCAATGCATTCTCTGAAACTACCGAGCCTATTCTAACAAAAGTGAGGAAGCAAAAAAAGAGGAGATTGTCTCCAAGTTAGCACTCCTCGTAATGACAATAATGGGCATTCATTGTATTTAATGATTAGAAGTCTTTTCGGTCTGACCCACTAAGATTTAACCGCATTGCTTCACCACTATGATTTAAATTAGACAAACCACTCTAATTTAGCGTTACTCTCTACCATGATTAGAGTCAATAAGGTATCGTATTTACAATTCTAAATTAACTTAATTTTCACAATTATACTTATATTTTCAATTATAATTACATTTAATAGTAACTGCTTTGAATGGTTAAAAAAGAAGGAGGATTTTATGAAAGCACTATCGATCAGAGACCATAGAGGTTTTACACTGATCGAACTACTCATAGTCATAGCTATCATCGCAATCTTAGCATCACTTGCTATTCCACAATATCTTAAGTATCAGAGAAAGGCAAAGGTATCTTCGTATGCAGAACCTCTAGCAAGAGCCTGTATGATGGACATTATCGGATGGTGTGCTGAAAATCACAACCAATCGCTTAACCCGTCTATATTGGCAAATTGCTCAATTACATCTAGACCAACTCCTGGTGGTACTGTTGTGCTTGACCATCCGCTATCAGTAACTTGCTCGCAACAGGAGTTGACCACAAACATTCAAGTATTAGCATCATTAACACCACCCTCATCAATTACACCTTATGAATACACTGCGATTTGTATCTATTCAGTAAACAGCATAAGATGCACAATTCAGGGATAATCTATTGAGTTATCTCCCTCCTACTCCATCTATGTGACCTCCAGTGACTGTAAAGGCAGTTATTGTTAGGACTTTTTTGTCATTGCGAGCTTACTAAGCAATCTCTTAACCGCAGACTTCACTTAGAGACTGCTTCGGCTACTTTGTAGCCTCGCAGTTACAAGAAAAAAAAATTACAGTGACTAAAGGAGAAAGATCCCTTCGGACAATAAAGCCCTTGTAATGACAAAAGTGCAAACTCTAACTTTTTATAAATCTCCTCCCTGCAATTTTTCGCTCCCTCATGGTCTCTGAAATATTTATTTTTGAATGAAATATGTCTTCATTTGATGAAGTCGAGTATAACGCAATTATACAAAAAACTCTTTACAGATTCAGCTGTTATTCACTCAGTTTCAAAATAAATCATTTATCAATTATTTTCGCTTTAGGGCTTTCCAATGCAACTGATTTTATGTTAAAAATGTAATGTTTATATGAGTAAGAAATTGGCATATGAACGTTTTGTCTGGTTTCACAGGGAGATTAAGAGAAATAGATACCCAAACGCAAACAAACTTGCTCAGAGATTTGAGATATCGCAGAAGCAAGCCCAGAGAGACATAGAGTTTTTGAGAGATCGACTCAATGCACCCCTTAAATACGATCACAGAAGGCATGGATACTACTACAGTGAGACGAGTTTTGAGCTCCCATCTGTGTGGATAAATGAAGATGAACTACTCTCTCTCTGCATAGCATCTCGGCTTGCAAAAAGCATCCCGCAGGATGAGATTAAAGAATCTCTGATTAATCTTTTCGATAAACTATCGGAGAACCTTGCATCACACTCTGCAAAATTTAAAGATTTTCTTAACAAGGTATCGGTTAAAAACATCGAGTATTACAGGATTGATAAATCCATATTCCGTCAGGTCTGTGAGAACCTCTTTCATCAGAGGAATATCGAATTCGATTACTTCTCACCGCACACAAAGGAAAAGACGCGCCGAATAGTAAAACCTCTGCACCTACTTAGCTACATGGGTAGATGGTTTCTTATTGGCTATTGTGCCATGAAACGAGACCTGCGATACTTTTCCCTCTCTCGCATGAGCAATATTGTAACAGCAAAAGCAGAGATTGACTATGCCTCTGATTGTGAGCTTGTGCGCAGGCTTACATCGAACTTTGGAATCTTACATGGTGATGAACCGAAAGAGGTTTGCATTAAATTCAGCCCGCAAATATCAGACTGGATCAGAGAACAGGTCTGGCATGAGTCTCAGGAGATAAGTGAGGACAGGGATGGGTGGCTTATCCTAAAGTTCAAAGCGGCAAACTTCGCAGAACTAAAGGGCGAGATTCTTAAATTTGGCTCCTATGCCAAAGTCATAGATCCTGAGGAGCTAAGAGAGGCAATAAAGCATGAGATAGAGCAAATGAAAGATATTTACAGGTAGGACATCATTTGGGAGAGTTATAAGTTTATACTAATATAGAGGTGCAATAAAATGAAAGAGAAAAATCCGGTAAACAATGAAAGAAGAAACTTTCTCAAATTTCTTTTTGGTCTACCTGCTATCTCTCTTATTCCGGGCACAAAAACAGAATCCCGTATTCTTATCCTCGAGACAGTGCTTGCAGGATTTAATTACTACAGTGCTGAGCTTGTATGGAGTAAGTTACAGGTGGGAGATGAATTAATCCTCAGGAGACAACCTCACAATCCCTATGACCATAAGGCAGTAGAGGTTTTCTGGAGGAGGCATAAGCTTGGATATCTTCCGAGAGTTGATAACTCTGCTATATCCCAGATGATGGGCAGAGGACAGAGTCTTCGAGCTTACATAAGCTGGCTTAATGTAGATGACAATCCCTGGAAAAGAATAGGAATAAATGTGGAGTTGGTGTTATGAGGATAAGATTTGATTTCCATGCAGAGAAACTCCCGATTATATATCGGCACAGGATTATGGCCTTAATCAAGGAGGCCTTAACCACAGCAGATCCTACTTTCAAAGAGAGGCTCTATCCTGATAAGGAGAGTGACCTTTCAAAGGTAGTGAAACCCTTCTGCTTTAGCATCGGTATGCCCGCTGGTAGAACTCTTAAAAGGGAGAAAATCAGGATCGATGAGGACGTCGAGGTGGAGGAAACGGTGTTTCATTTTCCAAAAAGAAGCAGGCTTCATCTATATGTTAGCTCCAACTCCTATGAGTTTATAGTGCTCCTTTACAACGGCCTTGTTGAGTGTAGGGAGAAAGGAAAAGTCTTCCCCATCACCGACGGGATCAACCTGATGTTTGACCGTGCCTTGCCTTTGAATGAGAGAAAGATAAGAGAGGAGGAGGTAGTCTTCAAGACCGTTTCGCCGATTCTTATCGAAGACAAGAATGAAAAACCTGTGATTCCATCACCTGAAAACCAAGCGATGTTTATGGAGGAATTTAATTCTATCCATGACAGAATCCTTAGGGAGATACGAGGTGGAGATGGACTCATAAGACCGATAGAGTTTGAGCCTCTCAAGATCAACAAGCAGGTCGTTAAGCACACTTTGAGGGGATTCAGGGAGAAGACAGGCAAGCCCTATATGACACTTACCTGCTTTGAGGGCTGTTTTAAACTCAAAGGTGACCCAAGAGATTTACAGATGCTTTACCAGATTGGCATAGGCTTGAGAACAGGACAGGGATTTGGGATGGTGGAGGTGGTATGAACTGGTGGCTTGATTTGGGAAGAGTTTTTTGCATCGAATTGATTGGTAGTGATAATTTAGCTGATCCAACAATTCCCTCCATGCTGTTTGATTTTGCTTCTGATATCACTCAAGACAAACAATCAAAAAATCCATATTTTTCAATCATAAGTAAAACCCTTCTAAATAACCCAATTGTAAATGGCAAAAAAAAGCATCAAAGCGAGGAAGATATTAAAAATCTTTTCACTAAAATAGAGAGCGAGGATGTATATTGTAGTTTCTGTGAACAAAAGACAACACACGACAAAGAAAGCATTGCGGGGCGGAAATGGATTGTCTCAGGAGGATGGGAAGAATCTCCACTTTTTGCTGGTGGAGGTTCAATACCTCCAAGAATATGTCTTAATTGCAGAAGACTATCAATTTTGGCTTCTTTTAAAGCCTATGATCTCTTCATAAAGAATAATCTACCCTTTATTATTTACAACCCTGATTTGACCCTATATCGGAAGCTTATCAATAATCTACTACTTAGAAAAGATTTAAGTCTAAACTTTGAGAGGTCATCCTCTGTATTTCTCTCGCTGGGAAGCGTCCTTGTCTACCCGGTGTTTGATCGTCAAGGTAACATCTCAAGCTTTGATTTACGCCCTCTTCTGCCAAAGGCATCGTTGATGTTAATGAATCTTTCTGGTTTATTAAGAACAAAAGGCAAAGAGCAGTATATTTTAGATATTGTTGAAAAGCATAAGGAGCAATCAGGAGCAAAACTGATAATAGATTTTCTTAAAAATCAGTCTAAGTTGAATTTTGGTGAGCTTATTACAGCATTTTATGCCTTTTTGAAAGCCTATAAAGGAGGTGTCGGCATGACTAAAACTTTTTTTGAATTAGGTAATAAACTCGGTAATAATCTTGGAGACAAAGCCTATTCTGTAGCGTTAAAGCTATACAAGTCTCTTAGGGATTCGACACAACTTCAGAAACAATTAATCGGTGCTTATATTTACCTAAAAGAACCCATGCCCCCAGAATTGACAAGGATAACGGAAAGCGAGGAAAACTCTCTAGCATTTATCATGGGTATTATGAGCACTATTAAAAAGGAGGGCTAAATAAATGAAAGGATTAACATTGACTATGGTCGTCAAATTTACGGGCACTCCATCAATGGGTGAAGGTCTTGGAGGAAATATTAATCCAATGAAAGTTCTTCCAACTGCATTAGGAGATTTCCCATATCTCTCACCAAGTGCTGTTTTCAGACAGCCTTTAATGGAGTACTTTGTTAAAGAAAAAAGGTGGAAGTTAGAAAATGGTGTGAATATAAAAATTCCAGAAAAAAATAAAAAAGATCCTATCCAAATAATTGGTTATGCAAACTCGGACCCACACGCTGATATTTTTGGTTATCTATTTACAGATGAATCGAGAAAAAGAAAGTCTCCCTTAGGCGTTTCATACGCTGTTGGTTTAATGGATTTTAAAAATTGCCTTGACTACCGCAGCAATCTCGGTTTGGTAGAATTATCAGGCTCAAAAGGCGAGGGTCAGATGATTTTTCAGAGAGAGATTGACATGAATTATTTCGTTTATACAATTACGATTGATTTGCAGCGAATTGGCAGAGAAGAAAACAAAGAGGGTGATAATGAGGCAGATATAGAGGAGAAACTCATTAGGGTTAAAGCTATTCTTGAAGCAATACCGTATATAGCTATCCATAGAAATGGGGCTCTTGTAGGTACTTTAAGACCACATCTCCTAATAGGAGGTGTTTTTGAGAGGAAGTTTCCATATTTTATCGACGCAATTGTTTGGGATAAAAATAAAAATGCCGTCAAAGCAAAAGCCATAAATGACATTATTGAAGAATATGGTCTTAAGTCCGATGAAAACAACTTGATTGTTTTCGGTATTCACGAAGGATTCCCCTTAGATGGACATGTCAATATTCCTGCAATGCTACCCAAAAAGGCAATTGATAGTATCTCATCATTTATCGAAAAAAATAAAGAAAAGATATGGCAAACATAAAACAAATAATCAAAATAGACATTTGTAGTCAGACGGCACATTTTAGGATATACGGCAATCAGAACTTTTGCGATTCCTATCCATTGCCTCCACCATCAACAGTGCTTGGAATATTAAGAGAGATTCTTGGGAAAAGACCACCTGAGCCTTTAACTATTGCTATAAAAGGATTTTTTGAGGGGATGTTTTTCGATTATAGAACATTTCTGAGTGGAGCATTTACCTCAAGAGATAAGATATGGTTAGAAAAAATTGTAAACCGCAAAGTTGAGACAAAGCCTCTTTACGTTAAAGTGCTATATAAGCCTCGATATATTATTTATCTTGATGCTCCTGAAAATCATGACTTTTATATCTCAAAACTAAACAATCCCGATGGCTATATATCTTTGGGAAGGAGTGAAGATATTGCTATGCTGAAAGCTTCTACCGTAAGTGCGACAAAAAAACAAGCAAAAAAACCTGACAGAGTAAAAATCGAAAATTCCTATTTACCAAAGGAAGTGTATGGATCTGTTCCTTTATATATACCAGTATGTCATCTTAAGGATAGAAATCTAAAGATGGAAAGAATTTACTACATCCAAGAAGCGATCTCATATTATGAGGGTGAGTACTGGGAGACAAGCGATGGAGATAGATTTCTATGGTTGATAGAGTACATAGATACAGAAAGTGGTAATCTTCCAAGGGTTTTTAGGGAGTAGAGCAGATGGAAAAGATTCTTGCCAAGAGCAATCCACCAAAAGAACTTCATGAACACACAGCTGAGGTAATGAAGCGAGCTAAAAAAGAGATGGCATACTTAGAATTTCAGGGGTTCACATTAGATGAAAACCTTAAAAAAGCAGTGATGATATCTGCTTTTGCCCATGATTTAGGAAAGGTTTCAAAAACATTTCAAGACTCTCTAAGAGGAACTAAAAGGTATATTCCACACAATCTTATCTCTGTTTCTTTTTTACCTTCTATTTTTAAGGTTATTGATTTTTCTGATGACTGGAAGGAGAAGATAATCTACACTGTCGGTCTTCACCACAAAAATTTCCTCGAAATGAGTGAGTTCATTAATGGTTCTAAGAGGAGTAATGGTGAAGGACTCGAAGACGAATTAATCGATATTCAGCAAAATAGATTAGTTCTTCTCGAACCAATGATTTCATTATTCAAAGAGCACTTTAAAATCAGTTGGAAGCCTGAAGTTAATTTCGAAGTTATAGATAACATGAAGGACATCATTTTCGGATTAGAGCCTTTTAATAAGGAACTCGTTTGTTTAAAAGGTATTTTACATAGAGCTGATCATATATCTTCAGCAGGGATAGATGAAGAAGCAAAAGTTTACTCTAACTACGAGGGTTATTGTACACTCCGCGAGCATATAACACTCAAAAAATTTCAAGAACATCTAAAAACCTACGGACCTTTAATCCTTGTTGCCCCGACCGGAAGTGGAAAGACAGAGGCTGCTTTATGCTGGGCAGGAGTTAAAAAAGGTAAGATAATCTTTACTTTACCAACAAGAGCTTCTGTAAATGCTGCATTTAAAAAACTAAAAAAGTATTATGGAGAAGATGTTGGAATTCTTCATGGTGAGGCTGGGAGGTTTATATATTCAACTTTGAAAAAGGAGCAAACAGATAGAGAAGCCGTAGATGTGACCATACACGAGATGACACTAAACATGAATTTGATGAAACCAATCCTTGTAACTACCATTGATCAAATTTTTTCCTTTGCCTTAAGAGTTCATCAATACGAGAAAGTTCTAATGGGTCTTTATGGCTCAAATCTAATAATTGATGAGATTGATTCATACTCTCCTTACACTATCGAGATTTTAAAACAAAGTCTTAAAATAGCGAGAGACTTCAATATTACCCCTTTGATAATGTCTGCAACTATTCCTAATATATTACAAGATGAGTTTAAGGATATAGTTACAGATAAGTATGTGCCAGAATGGGTAGATTTAGACATGAGGAACGACTCAAAACATGAGATTATAAAAAAGGACGAAGACATTACTGAGTGTAAAAAGGTTCTTGATAAGCTTCCTGATAAGAGTAGCATTCTCATCGTATGTAACACCATCAAAAAAGCCTTAGCAGTGTATGAAAGTCTAAAAGAATTCTCTCCAAAGCTTTATCATTCTCTATTCACTTTTAAGGATAGAGAAGAAAAAGAGAATGATATTACAAAAACTGATCCAAGCGGAAGAAACGTAGGCATCTGGATAACTACACAAGTCATTGAGGTATCCCTTGATTTAGATTTTGACGTTTTAATTACTGAGGCTGCACCAATGAATGTTTTAATCCAAAGAATGGGTAGGTGTTACAGAAAGCGTCTTGGTACAGGAAAAGTTTACATTTTTGTAAGCAAAGAAAAAGGGATGCATTTTCCATATCTGAAAGATGCTGTTGAGAAAAGTTTAAAAGTAATCAAAGGTGGAACTGTAGGTTTGAATGAGAAAAAAGAAATGCTCGAGAACTATTTTGAGGAATTCTGGAACCTTAGGGATATCAAGGAAGAAAGAGAAAGGGCTAAAGGTATTATAAGTGCCTTTTTAAGTTCAGACCTGACGCTTCTTGAGACCATTGGGGAGAATGAAGTAAGTCGGTTTTTGAGAGAATCTGGTATATCTCTGAATGCAATTCCAAGATCGAAATTATCGGACACTGACATCGATAAACTTAAAGGTAAATACAAATGGAGAGATCGAATGGAGAAGATTTTATTTTTAAATGACATAAAAGATCAAATACTCTCTATTCCACTCTATAGTGTCTTAAAATATCGTAGCCATTTTGAAGATACTGAATATGGAATCTTTCTGTGCTCACTCGAATATAATTCTGAGACAGGCTTGAACTTGAGGGATCTTCCATCAAATTTTGCCTGATATGTATCTACGTTTGCACATAGATAAGTTAAAGTTCTACCTCCTATTTCTTGAAACTCAAAAACTTCAAACACTACTCCTGACTTTGTCAGATAGAATTTGTAAGTTATTGATATTTCAACAAAATGCCCTCAAAATCTGCTCATTTTTGCACTACAAATCTTTTTTGTTCTGTTTCTTGTTTGATTTGCTAAAAACTGAAGTCTCTTTCTGTGAACATATTTGGAAGGGATTTCATCTTCAGTTTTCTCATTATAATGTTCGCTAATGAATCTGGCTTGTTCTTAAGATACACTGTTTCGTCTTTTATTTTTATTTTTGTTACTGTTAAACTCTTTAAAGCTTCCCTTATCTTGTTTATCGAATATCCCTCCTCTTTTACAAGCAACTCCATCGCCCTTAACATCAGAAAAGATAAAAAACACATCACAAAATGCCCCCTTATTCTTCTTTCTGTCCAGTGAAATATCGGCCTTACCTCAAGGGTCGTTTTCATTATCCTAAAACTCTCCTCTATCTTCCATAAATTGTGATATGCCTCTATCACCTCTTCTGCCTTTAATTCCTTCTCTGATGTCTGTATGGCATAATATCCATCAAATAGTTTGTCCTCTTCTATCAATTCCCTGTCTATCTGAAAGC
>CAKZQH010000018.1 GCA_937139565.1 uncultured Nitrospiraceae bacterium
AAATTCGCATTTTTCTCTTATTTTTCAAACATATAGTCCAATTCTCAGGTTCCACCTAAAATCACTCTCGCAAACAGGGTGCTCCATCTACTCAAGTCTACCAGAATCATCGACTTCTGGCAAGTGGGTATATCGATTGTCACTAAAAGACATAGTAAGCAGGCCGTTTGTCTCCCATCTGCAAAGCGCTATCTCTACAACCAGCACAGAGCCTGAAGACTGCCACTTTGCCAGAATCCCTTACAATGTTTTGAATCTGGAGAAGAAATGGCTTAAGACCATGCTGTTTAAGTCTTACAACAAAAACAGATTTCTGCAGTCTGTAGCCCTTCTTCTCACATAGTTTTGCAAGCTTTGCCCTTACCCTGTCATCCTCAATGTCGTAAGCAACTACATATGTTGTCATTCCTCCTCTCCTAAAAATTGCTTTTCCGATAATGTACTACTATGTAAGTAAGTATTTAGCCTTAGTTTTTTCTTGTCCATTTGTCTACAGCCTGAGGGGAGATGCCAAGCAGTCTGCTTGCCTTACTTTTGTTGTCATTTGTAATCTCCAGTGCCTTTTTGTAGTAGTAATCCCTTATCTGTTCGATTACCTTTTCAAGACTAAATCCTTCATAGGGGTTTGGTGGAAGAGAGTTGATTATCTCAGAGTACTGTTCGTTTGGCAGTTCAAAGTCGCTGTAGTCAATCAGTTCTTTTGGGCAATCGATGGCAAGTCGCCAGATGAATGTCTTGAGTTCTCTTATGTTACCGTTCCAGCGGTGTTTACACAATTTTTGCAATGCTCTCTCAGTGATACTTTTCTTGAGGCCGTTCTTTTCACAGAATTGCTCAAGGAAATGCCTGGCAAGCAGGGGAATGTCCTCAAGTCTTTCTCTAAGCGATGGCATGTCAATTCTTAAGACATTGAGTCTGTGGTAGAGGTCTTCCCTGAATTTTCCCTCTTCAACCATCTGTTCTAAATCCCGGTGTGTTGCGCATATGATTCTTACATCTACCTTTTCAGGCTGTGTGGCTCCAACTGGATAGATTTCGTTTGTCTCCAGAACTCGAAGAAGCTTTGCTTGAATTGCGGAAGAGAGATCTCCAATTTCATCAAGAAAAAGGGTGCCTCCGCTTGCCACGCTGAAATATCCCTGCTTGTCACTCACTGCTCCTGTGAAGGCACCTTTTTTGTGCCCGAATAATTCGCTCTCTGCGATGGTTTCAGTGATAGCAGAGCAGTTGAAGGCAAAGAACTTTTTTCCTGCCCTTTTGCTATATTCATGTATCAATCGGGCTATAAGCTCCTTGCCTGTGCCTGTCTCTCCTCTTATCATTACAGTTTCATTATAGGGAGCGTATCTAAGAGCCTTTGAGACTGCCCGATTGAGCGATTTGGAAATGCCCACTATGCCCAATCTTTTTTTGACCTCTTCTATATCTTTACTTATCTGATAGGAGATTATCCCTTTCGGTATCCTTGGGAGTATCTCTGGCAGTTCACCTTCCCATGGAATTATCTTACGGATTGCACTTTGTTGCTCACGAGGGTCTGGCATGTAGAGCATGGTAGCTGAAAGCTCATTGCTTGCTACAAGTAAAAAGGAGGCAATGTGCATCTGAGGTGTGCCAGAGGTAAGGGATATGTAAAGGTTGCCTTTTAAGTCCCCTTTAATGGCCTCAAAACAGGCCTTTAATTCTCTGAAAACCTCAACATGATCCGTTGGATCATTCAGTTCAAGGGGTATTAGCCTGACATTTGTTCTGCTGTAATGCTTAAGAATCTCATCTCTGGTTCTTTCAGCATGGCCTTTAAATTCATCCTTTGTGGTGTGGATTAGCACTATTGAATGGAAGGTTTCATCGCATCTCTTAAGAAGGGTGAGCAGTGGGCCATCCTGACCGTCCCTGTTGAATGGGTCCTGCCTGCCAATGAATGATATGAGGGTTGATGGATATGACATGATGTCTAAAACCTCCTTAGGTGGTTTGCCGTGCCTTTATGGCCATGTCTAAAAGGTTCTGTATTTTTTTACTGTCACACAGGGTGTCTATGCCAAATACGTATACTTCATCTATCATCTGAGGATCTCCTCTGTGCCTGAATGCTGAGAGTAACGGTACTGCAAAACGGCCAAGCAGGGCAACAGTACCTTTGAGATCAGAGATGGCTTCACGCTTAAGTTGCATGAACTTTTCATCATAGTACTGTTGTGTTTTTGCTGATTGATTATTAATCTCAGTGTATTTAGATGGGAATTTTCCTGATTTGCAGGAGATGACCAGATATCTACCACGATAAATGCCAATTACATCTATCTCTGTTCTTACTATGTACTCCTCCTTAGAGCTGTCTTGGATCTGTCTTTTGAGTCTCAGGACCAGATCTTTTACTCCAGCTTTTTTAAGTGACCATGCAGTTAGATCCTCAAACCATGGATTCATGTCGAGATTTATTCTCACAAACTGTTTGCCTACTTTTAACTCACCATACCTTGAATCCTTGAAGACCCTGTAAATGAAACCGTCTAAATCAATGTCCTTTTCGGGAAACCGATGAAAGAAGGGTTTTTCCTTAAGCTTACAGAGAAATTTAAGTAGAAGCTCCATTCCTGCTTCATCGAAAACTCTGTCAGCCATCATACCCTCAGTAAACAATCCTTTAAGTTTTGTGATAGTAAGAACATCGGGCAGGTTAAGTGGTTTTTTGATGCCAGTTGGGAGCTGTTCGATAGAGCCTTCATTTTTTTGATTTATAGACCACACTGTCCCACCGTGCATTTTTGCAAAGAGGGTTAGAAAGGCTCCCTGAGCCTTGGTGCCCGGTGTGATGTTACACTCTATAACCTCATTCGGTCCGGGCTTATAGCTCAGTATTTCTTTGCCTGTGATGTCAGTTGGGATAAATATAATCTCTTTTGTGGGTAAGAGAGCTCTATTTTCGATAATGGATTTTTTGGACTCCATCACTGTGTTATCAGTTGGGGTGTAAAGGAAACATATCCTATCCGGCATGTGACTCCAGATAGCAGTAAGAGTTGGCATTATTTCCCTGCCAAGGACAACATAAAGAGACTTTTTTAAGGAAGGTGAATTTATCGTTGAGAAGGTCTCGATCTCATATTTATTTGTTTTAAGAGCCACACTCAAGTCTATAGATATTTTTGTGTCCTTCGGATCCAGAACAATCACCTTTCCACCACTTTCTGATTGAAGCCTTTCTTTGTGCTGCTTTGAAGAGGTAATCACTATAATCTTGTGATGCATGAGTTCACCAAAGTCATGCCTGTTTGTAGCAAGGTTGATTATCTTACGGATAGTCTGGGTGTCTGTGTTAACATCAGTGCGATAGACAAATATGAGTAAATTTTTGCTATTAAAGACATAGTTGAATCTCACCTCACCAATCCTGACAGCCTTTTTGTAAAAGAGAGTTTCTGCATCTGCGATATCTCTATCAATGAGTAAATTTAAAATCATCCGTGCCTGATTGGTGTCTACACTAGCTTCATCTCTGAACTCCATACCCTGAATTTTGAAAATAGTTTTAAAATCCCTCTCAACAACAGGCTCATATTCAGTCATCTGTGGCTCACCCGTTTGATCGAACCGAAATACCCTGATACTATCAGCCTCAGGATAAACATATGTTACGCGCTCTGAGTGGATCTCTAAGATACATGCTACAATAAGATACTTCAAACCACCTGCCATGTTAAAGTATATCTTCTGATTCCCTAGACTTTGCAGTATCTGCTTTACTCTTTTCTGTGGTGCCTCTTCATCAGAAAGGTTAGTTGATACGGAAGCAATATTTATCGTCAAACCTCCGTATTTACCACTCAGGTAACCTTTTATATCTTCAGCATCATTAAGAGTTTCCTTGGTGGGAAGAAGAAAGACTGTTGCGCTTTTACTTAATCTTTGATGTTGTAAAAGGGTTAAAAGAGGGCTTAAAATAGCCATGCTCTGAAAACCCACAAGGGAGATATATGCATTCATATTGAACCTCCGAAAGGTTTTCAGCTTTTTTTATACTTCAAGAATTCTGATTATGTCAATGAGAGAGTTAATCAAGAGGGAAAGAGGTGTTCTTGAGATCCTTGATGATTGCCTTTGCCTCCTCTTCGGTGAGGTTCCAGTTAGAGAGGGCTTTGTTTAAGAGATCCATGAGGTAGAGGACCTCATGCGGTGAGATGTTATCTATCTTCTGCTCCAGGGTTTGGAGGATTGAGTCAGTGAATGACTGCACATGGGCAGTTCTCTTTCGCACAATCTCAAGGGCTTGTATATAGGTAGAGTTAACCTTAGATGTGGTAGCCTCACTTATGTATTCGATCTTTTTCTGTAGTGTCTTCTGACGGACTATCTCATGGGCTGCCTCTGCAATCTGATCTAATATCAAAGTAATAAGCTCCTGATTCGGTAATCTCACTCTGAGTCACCCCTTTTGTTTAGATTTACATCCTCTGAGGTGATCAGGGATAACTGAAGGGATTCTAACCAAAGCCGGTAGTACTCAAGCTTCTGCATTAGATCCTCTGTACTCTCAATTTCCCTCTGTAGTGCTTGATGAAGACTTTCCTTTTCACTGCTTCGAACTTGAACTGCCTGATTCCAGATGTTATGCTGGCATTCTATCTCCATTAGAGCTTTTCTATGCTCAAACCCTATCTTTTTACCCTCAAGTATCTCTCTCACGATCTAAGGCAGGTTTTTGAGGCACTTGAGTAAGAAAGGCGGTAGATGAGGTCCTTGAGCTATCATAGGTGTCCTATCAGTCGGGGATTTAGACTCTCTATCCATCATTTCTCGAAGATCGGTGTCTTAAGCATTTCTAACCATAGCCTGAAAAGGGCAACTCTTACCTCATGAGATTCAGCCATTTCAATGCATCTTTCAAGAGCCCTCTGGTAAAGCATCCTCTCTTCAGTCTTTAACTTTAGGGTCTGCATCTTGAGACAGAAATCAGCAAGGATCTGCTTAATCTGCCTTTCATGCTCCATCTTATCCTGCTCGTACTTAAATAATTCCTGCAAGGCAGGGTATATTTCCTTTAGAAGCTCAAGGGGATCAGGAATAGGTGGATAGGGTTGCCAGTGAGTCACAGATCTGCTCCCTACAAGGGTTGGTAATGTCTCTTTAAGGCTCATCTTTTACCTCCTTTAATTGTCAAATTTATTTATTATTGATTTAGCCTCATCGAGCTTTTCTCTGCATAGCAATATTATGTCGTCCAATCTGGCATCGGAGATGTTTGTCGAAAGAATCTCTCTGAATTTTTCTAAAATTACAATCGCCTTTATGACCCTTTGAACATCATCCTCTTTCATGTTTGCTCTATCAATGCCTCCGATGAGCAAGTCAAGGAGCCTGTATACCCGCTCAGAGATGGATGTAACTTGCTCTACCTTCTTTCTCTCGACCTCTTTTTTCTTAATGAAGCCGTCAATCTTTACAATCTCAAGCTCAACCTCACCTTCATACTTCTTTGCCTTCGTAAGCTCCTTCTCTGCCTTCGCGTTAAGAGTTAATCCTGCAACAAGGAGACCTAAACCTGCAGTTGCTGTACCGATTGTAAGCATTCCTCCTGCAATCCCGGCACCACCTGCTGAGAGTGCTCCTCCACCAAGCCATGCTAAGGCTGCATTCTTAGCTGCAATACCTGAGAGGGCTGATATGGCTGTGCCAGTGGAGGCGGTCCCAACTGAGGTGGCAAGGCTCATAAGTAGCGTGGGAGTAACCGCTGATACTGCTGCACCCTTTGCTACGGACTCGATTGCATTAAGGAACTGACTACTTACTGCGATTTCTGCATTCTTATCCTTTAGTACATCAAATAATTGCTTATTTAGACGCACATATTCAAGCTTTAACTCAGCCCTCTTGTCAATCGTCTCTGCAAGCTCCCTAAGTTTAGGCAGTATGTTATCATCTAACCTTTTTATAGTGCTATTCAGACGGTCAGCGATCTCAATGAAGCAAAGCTGGCAGGTCTCAAGCTCCTCATGCTTTTTCATTAGCTTCTCATTGGCAGAATTTACTATCTTCTTAAACTGTCTGTTCCGCTCGATGGCATTAGCTCCGGCTCCAAGGCCTATACCAGCACAAAATGCTGATGCGTATAAGATTATTAATGGAAGAGGCATTCTATACACCTCCTTAAGGTTTTTCTGTTATTTGCACTTTAGCATAAAGCGTGCCAATTTTGGAGTGTTGATTTAGGCGATTTCGTACCTAGAGCAAATCCCTCAGGTTTAAACTGAGGTTGAAAGGATGGATGGAGACGTTAAATTTAAGTTGAATGGGCTTTATCTATCTGATTCTAAGCGCTCTGTAAGGAATGGTTAGCTTCATGGCTCTAATGAGGTTCTGCACTGCCTCATCAAGCCATGCATTGTAGGACATCCTCCGGCCATCCATGTATGATGCCTTCGATGCCATAGTGGTTTCATATCGATGGATGAACTTTCTGAATCCCTCGCCAGTAAGTCTTGGCACATTTGCCTCACCTCTTTGGGCGAATGAGATGTCTTCCTGTTTTATCTCTCTTTGATGTATGAGAGCAAGGACAATCCGCTCTGCAATGTGTCTTGCTTGTTCCAAGAGATCTGATGCAAGGGCTGCATGATTCCCTCTACCTTTATGTAAGAGACCAATCCTTGGGTTAAGCCCAGCGTCTGTAATGGATGTGGTGATACGGTTATAGAGCAGAGTGTAACCTAGCGAGAGCATCACATTGACAATGTTATCTGGAGGATGGTACACCCGCCCTTTAAACTCAAAGGGCTCTACAAGCTTTGCAAACTCCTCCCAGTATATCCTTGCAGATGCTCCTTCGTAACCTCTCAGTGTCTCCATGTCATTTGCTTCAAGGACTTTTGATTCGTACTCCTCAAGGGCTGTTGCATCAAGACCGTTTCTTCTTAATAAAACCGCTGAGTTATGGATTTTCGCAGAGATGATCTCTCTTGCAAACTGAAGGCAGAATGTTCTGTTTTTGGCAAATTGTCTTTGAAGCTCAACGAGATCAGGTATTTCAAAGTGATCAGGATAAAGCCTGCCACGGGCTCTGCCAAGTGTGTCTATGAAGGTAACAGGAACGGATTCTTTCATAGCTCTGTAAATGACAGCTCCGGTGAAGCTTGCCTTTCCCACCACAACTATTCGGCTTATCGTTTGCCAGTTTATCTTTTCAGCGTTGTCATCAGTCTGTTTTACTATTAGCTCTGATCCCCTTGAGTAGGCACCTCTGCAGATTGATGTGAGATACACGGGCATTCCTTGAGTGAGCTCTTCCCTGAAGAGGGGAAGCCACTGGAGTTCATCATCAAGGGAGTCCCTTTTGCCCACAGGCTCTAAAAGTTGCTCTGACACCAGGAATCCAAGAAATTTAATCTCTGCACCCTTCTCTAAGTGGATGGTCTTATCAGGTTTTAGGGTAAGGCCGAGCTTTTTAAGTGATGTCTGAACGGTTTCAAGTATCTGCTCATTAGTGCCGCTGTCTTTGCTTAGCACCACAAAGTCATCGGCATATCTGATGAGCCTGAAGCCATAAGCCTCCATGGCTTTATCAAAGCGATCTAAATAGAGGTTGCTTAGCACTGGCGAAAGGGGACTACCCTGAGGAAGACCCGTAAGCCCCTGGGCCTGACTGTGCTGTAAGGCTGTCATGATCTGCTCTGTAAGTGGCTCAAAGGGTAAAAGACCCTCAAGAGTGTCTTTGAGAATCTCGAGATTTACTGAGTCAAAAAAGGCTGATATATCTGCCTTTATGCCAGTCGTATAGCCCTCTCTAAGGGAGCTTCTTAGGGCCTGGGCAGCACCTTCGATGTTTAAGCCTTTTCTGTAGGCATAGGCTGAGTGCGAAAGGATTGTCTCTGCAATTGGGGTAAGGATGTCTGCGAGGGCACGGTGTATAAGACGGTCTGAGCTGTTCTGCACTGCAAGAATCCTAAAAGTGCCATCTGGTTTGTTGATTCTGTAAGTTTTTGGTCGTCCGTATACGTATCCACCTGAAAGAAAGGTGTCACGGAGTCTTTCTAAGTACTCAATCCCACCTCTCTTAAGATCGTCCACTGTGATGCTATCTTCACCGGGTGAGGAGTTTGGCAGGCTAATGAGAGATGCCTTAAGCTGAGAGAGTGTAAATGATCTGTGGAAAATTGATGCACCTCTCCGAAGGGGAGTAATCTGGGATGCTTCTCTTAACTCAGGAATTACGTAGTAGCCAAAGCCAAAGGCAGGATTTTTACCAATACCGGTATACTGACCGGCAACGAGATATTTGGCTGCCTCTTCATTAAGCCGTCCGGTAAACCTTACCTTCCCGACCACTCCACCAATGGTTTTTCTTTCTCGCTTTCCGTAGGAGACATCTATCCAGTGAAGGTTCGTGTAGGTAGCCTCTGATTCTATCTCTCCGCCACGGTAGAGTTCAAGATTTCGTATTCTTCTTATGAGATGCTCGATAGGCTTCTTAAGCCCGTGAGGTGTTTTCTCCTCGAAGTAATCGGCATCGCAGAATCGATGGTGAGGGATGGCTTCACCCTCAGGACGGGGAAGCCTAAGAGGTGTAATGAACTGGATGGTAAATTCATCTAAGACCTTGAGCTTTTTAAGCTCTTCCTCAAGATGATGTTCTTCAAGGATAGCCCAGCTTTCAGGTTCGGTGTGACCTGATATCCTGCATATTGCGCTTTCAAGAATGATGTTTGTACCAGGCATAAAATGACCCTCACCAAAGGCTGTGTCATTGAATGCCTTGAGCCAGGCTGAGATCACTGACCGAAGCGTATGGGGAAAGGATACACCGAGAATGATAGTGTCATCACCGTTATAATTCAGCGCTCCACTTTCAACGCTCTGTAGTGCAATGCCTGCCGATGCCATATCCATGCCATCTGGTAGATAATTTGATAACATCTCTCTCAGTAGGGCACTCCAATGGATACCGTGAAAGTAGGGCAGATTGCCTATGGGCTTAAGAGTCTTGAACGTGAGTTCAAGAAGTATGAGTTTGTGATGAAACATAAACTAAATTATAAGTCATCAAGTACCCTCACTGTACATATGCATGGCTTTTTACTATGAGAATCGCGTTTTGTGCCTGTTTGTGCTATAATAATTAACTTGCAATTAACAGCGAGATGGTCATGAGGCTTAGATTTATCTTTGTTTTGTTGATAGTTAGTGTATTGGGATGTGCATCGAGTCAGTCCAGCAGAGTCGCAGAACTTAATGGGATCAATTCTATCTACACAAACAAGATCTCTCTTGATAGACGAATTCTCTCCGAGAATAAAAACATCCATCTTGTTGCAGTAAATAAGACCTCCAGACAGTTAGACTTTCAGATGAGGTTAGCAGATGCTTTCAAAAGACGAGGTTACCAAGTTGTCGATGATCCTTCTATTGCCGGTCATTCTCTGTATGCTGAACTCAAATTTCTTGATGAAGTAAGAGTTGAACGCATCGGTGGATCTCCTGATGAGTCATCTATAATGTTTCAGAGTCTATCAGGTAATGTATTCGCTGGGATTTTTTCATTATTCCTAATGGCAGCTGACCTTCTACAGGGAAAAGAGACTGTTAAGTTCATTGGTAGACTCGAGATTCGGATTACTGACAGCGAAGGGAAAATCCATGAAACCACCTTTTTAGCAGATGCACCGGCCTACAATAAGGACTTCATTGCGGATGAGGTTCTGGAGAGATTGATCCAACAGGTAGTTGAGCTGTTTTAGATTAAACTTTCATTTTCTCTTAACGATTCCCTCGTTTTTTTATTCTACATGACCTCTAAGCTATTTTTAAAGCATCCGATTTTCCTCTAACTGGATATATTCTCCTCCTCCCTTGTTATCTCTTTTGCGAAGCTGATCATTTCTCTACTTTCGCCTCTATTATTCCAATTAGAATCTCTCTCCCTTCTCTGTAATTGCGAGTCCCCTTTTCTGTCATTGCGAGGAGCTTTAGCTCCGAAGCAATCTAATTCCTTTGGACATAGAGACTGCTTCGGGACATCGAATCCCTCGCAGTGACACTTTCTTCTATACGTCATTGCGAGGAGCGCAAGCGACGAAGCAATCTTGAGACTGCTTCGGGACATTGAGTCCATCGCATTGACAAAATGCATCCGCTAAGTTCTCAGAGATACCCTTCCTGACTTTATTCTCTCACTCATAGCTCACTCTATCCTTTAACATTCTCATTAGAACCTTGAAAAAAGTATTCATTTTTTAAGTTTTATAGGTAAAGATTTTTGATATTAGTAAAAAAAGTAAGGAAAAATTGGCTTTGAAAAGTATGAAAGTCATTAGACTACATTAGATGGGAAAAAAATATAGGTCTCTGACCTATCGTTTTTTTGAGTAAAATGTGCCATAAATCGATGAAGTCGGGAATAACTAAAAGCCTAAAAAAATTGTTGTCCAAAAAAAGTAAGTTTTTTTCGAACAAGAGTGCTTTATTTTCAATACGGTATGAATTTTATTTGATAAAGTCAGGAGGAATTTTTTCCCGATTTTTATATAGCCAACTTAGAAAGCATATCTCTACTCTTGTTACTTTTAATTTTAAGGCTAATTTGTCAATAAATTTTATAAGTTCCATGTCATTATTTATTCTATCTTTTCCAGTATTAATAAGGATGTTATTAATAAATCCCTTTACGATTTTATCGGGCATGACTGTGTCAACTCCGCCCATCATCCTTAGATATTGATAAGTGATAAGCCCGACTCCCTTTATTCTTCCTATAGGGTCTTCTTTCCAGTTTTCAAGGGAGGATTTTTCTGCCCATGTTCTAAGGGAGGTTTTATCATCATCTGCGATATTCGAGAGATAAAGAGATATTTCCCTTACAACCTGCCAGGTTCGCTTATTTTTCCAAATAGAAAAAGCTCTTTCGTATGGAAACTGAGATAAGCTTTTTAATGAGTTAACTATATTAGTCTTAATAAAATTTCTCTCAAAATCCTTTACCTTTGGAATAACTACTTGAAAATAATTAACTCCCACTGAGGTAATAGCAGCATCTATTATCATTAGAGAAACTTCTCCATTCCATCGCTCTGTATTAAGACAACGAAGGGATAGCTCTTTTAATCCTTTACAGTCTGAGAGATATTTCTCTATAGTTTTCTCTATCATTTATTATACTTTAATATTCCAGATTGGAATTCTAATCCTCTTTCGCTCAGTTTCACCTTTTAATAGATTAATCCTTCGCTCTGGTATATCTCCTCTTTCGCCTTCATGTTGAATTCTTACAAGATGACTTGAACCGTGATATACGGTGTATTTGCCGTATTTTTTAGAGAGAGTATCGATTGCATTATAGATTTTATTCATTTTATGGATTTTTATAGTATCATCAAAAAGACTAAGTTGTAATTCATTTTTGGAAGATAACTCACTTAAAACCACACAGGTTTGTCTGTAGAATTTATCCTTCTCATATATTCTTTTAAATCCTTCCTTTGCAAATGGTAAAATTTCAAAAGGAAATGCTGTGGCTCTACTTAATTCTATCTCCACTCCAACTCTCTTAAAATTATGCTGTGTCAAGATTATAATTAATCTTTTGGCTACAAGAGAATATCTTCTTGCTTTCATACAGGCATTTTCAAGATTTCTTGAAAGCTGAGAAAGTATAAATCCTTCATCAGAAGTGGGAGGGGTAAAGGTCTTAGCTTTGCTTATGGATTTATAGGAGGTTTTTGGCTCAGTGTTTACAGGAAAGATGCTTCTTCCATTCAATTCGTGCCATATCTCTATGTAAGGCTTGCTTAGATATCTTCGGAGAAAATCCTCGCTTTTTCTTGCAAATTGAAGAGCTGTTTTGATTCCAATTTTATTTAAAAGAGCTGACGTATTTGAGCCTATTCCCCATACCTTTTCAATAGGTAGCTCCTCAAGATAGAGATGAATCTCTTTGCCTGGGATTACTGTGAGGCCTCCTGGCTTTTGATGTTTTGATGCAATCTTTGAGAGAACCTTTGTAAGGCTTATACCAATTGAAACCGAGATTTTTAACTCCTTTTCTATGGTTTCCTTGATCCTCCCTCCTATTTCACCGTAGGAACATCTGTATAGCCTTCTTAGTCCGGTAAGATCAACAAAAGCTTCATCAATGGAGTACTCCTCAACATCAGGAGAGAATCTCCTCAGAATTTCGAACATTCGAAGGGAGAATATACTATAAGTTTCATAGTCAGAGGGAAGAATAACGACCTCGGGATACTTTCTCTTAACCTCTGCAATTGTCATTCCCCTTTTTACTCCGAGAGCCTTTGCCTCGTAGCTGGCAGCAGCCACAATACCTCTTTCCTTTCCTGTAACCACTGGCTTTCCACGAAGATAGGGCTTTGTTGCCTGTTCGCAGGATGCAAAAAAGGCATCGGCATCCACATGAAGAATGGCCTTTGGCCATGAGTGTATTGTAAGGGGATAATCAATCATCGGTATTTCCTCACTACTGCAATCACTACGCCACCAATCTTTAGCTCTTCCTTGGGTTTTATTGGATCATATTTACTATTTGCAGGAATAAGAAAAACCTCACCATCTCTCTTTTCAAAATATTTAATAGTCCATTCACCATCAACCTGGGCAATCACTATATCTCCATTCTTAGGCTCCAAAGAACAGTCAACAAGAACAAGGTCTTCAGGAAGTATTCCAGCACCAGCCATGGAGTCACCGGAGACTTTAAGTAAATAGGTGGAGGAGGGATTGTTTATGAGAAATTCATCAAGTGAAAGTGTATCAATAAGCTCCTCCTCGGCAGGGCTTGGAAATCCAGCCTCTACTGCACCGAGAAGCTTAATAGTCCTGTTAATCAAGCGAGGGATTAATTTTCCCTTTTCATCTTGGTCGAGGTATCCCTCATTTTTAAGCCTTTTTACGAGTTTAAAAGCAGCATTTTTTGATCTTAGCCCGGTGAGAGAGCAGAGTTCAGAAAAGGAAGGCATTCTACCTTTACTCAGGTAGAATTCCGATATTGCCTTCACTCGGCTTTTCAATAAAAGGTCTCTTTCACCTTTTCTCATTCTTAAAAATTATATAGTGAACGATTGTTTACTGTCAAGATGTATTTTTAAATGACGGTAATAGGTGGCTTAATCCTGCCAGTTTTTGCCGGGCTTAGCCCAGTCATACTGGTCAAAGGTGCCAATGGGATAATCATAGGTAGCACTCAGTGTTAAAAGCTCTTCGTCATCGGCCCAGTACTCATCAGGATTTTGAGGATTTCTTAGTTTGTCCTCCCAGTAGGTTAACTTCTTTTTTGGATCAAGACCTAAATCAGATTCAATTCTATCTGGAAGTGTGTCCCTATCTCTATCAAATAAGGGATCATATCCGTAGGGCCAGAAATTATGATTGTTAAGAAAGTGAGTAAATTCATGCATTATAACTACGGCAAACGTGTCTATATAGGTGTATTTAAAAATTTTTCTCTCAGCCAAAGTTTGTGGTATAGAGAGCTTTATGGCAGGTATGTTGATCTCAAAGGTTTCAGGATTGTCTGCATTTTTTCTTAAATCACAAACATTTACGGTTTTATAGTCTGACAGATCATAGTTATACATGCCAGCTACATTTGTTCTATTTCCATTTTTATCAATGCAAACACATTTATTAAGAGGCACGCCTTCACAGTCAAAATTTATCCTCACATTATGTCCAAATGGCATCCCTGCAGGAGTTTGCCTCCAGTAGTAGAACCAGTTGGGATACTTGCCCTGTGGATTGTTCTTTTCATCTCTTGGATAAAAGATTGCTATCTCCTTTGCATCCTCGATGGTGCAGCCTTCTACCTTGAGTCTAGCCTTTATAGTTTTTTTGCCGAAGGCATCATTGTATGTTGGTAGCCCTTTATATGTAACAAGTATTTTAGATCCTTTAGGATTTGGCGTGAGGCTTGCAGGATATACTTTTCGTATGGAACCATCTAACTGGGGGATATCCCATTCAACTGCATTAGCATATTTTTCAGGTGTTACCTTTGCCTCAAACTCTATAGTCAAGGTCCCCTCCTTTTTATCGGTAAAAACATGCCTGCTTTGATGCTTAGGGCTTACAATTTCAATCGATATATTTTCTTTATTTCTACATATCTCTGTCTCATCCTTACTTATTTTCAAATAAAGGGTTATTGTTGAACCAGGCATACATCCTGGGGATGCTTGAGATCTACTTCCTATTTCTTTTGTTAGAGAGATATAGCCTTTCTTTAGAAGCGTCTCGAATTCAGATTTTTTAATACTCCATGTTCCCTGAGAACATCCAAGATGGGCTGGGATTTTTTTTAGTCCATCAATAGCATAAAATATTACTTTAGGTGCATTTGCCTCTATGCTAATTTTTCCATCAGAGGAAGAATCTAAACTTACAACTCCTGAGTAAAAGTTGGGATAGAACTCACCTTTTTCAATTTCATAGAGTAAGAAACTTGCCCATCCCATACAGACAGAGGGAGATCCGGGACTCCACCTCGAGCAAGTTCTTCCAGAAAGACTCTGAAGCTTGATGTCCGTTGATAAAGTATCAAGCATGTAGTCTTTCTCTTTTTCAAAGAAGCCTTTTTCTCGATTGTAGGTATGAAGAACGATCAGATTTCCAACGAAGCTCTCTCTGATTTTGTAGAAAAGCTCTTTTTTTACTTCGTTGTGATACCACATTTCCCTTTCACCACCATTTATGATTATATATCCATCTACTGGTATGGCTTGCGGAAGTTGAGGATTTTCATCTGGAGAATCGGGAGACTCAAGTTTAGATGCCATATTTTTCATATTAGCGTATTGAATGTTTATTAGGGCTCTTCTTCTTGCTATCTCCTTTTCTGGGGTTTTTTCAGGGCTTGAAGATATATTTTTATATCCTGTAATATGGCCTGTTTCTCTGTTTGTTCTATCTAATATTTCGATTACTTCTTTGTATTTATTCATCAGTTGATTAAGGTCTGGGACTCCCTGCATGTCTATTCCCATCTGTCTAAGCTGCGTTTCAATATCTGATAGGGATTGGGCATGGGCAATTAGGTAAAATAGGGATAATACTGCGCAAGATATTACTATCAAAAAAAATTTTTTTCTGGAATTCATGTTTGTACTCCTTGAGCTTATTTTCATTTAAGTATACCCTATTGGAAAGGAATCTACAATATGTGACTTTTAAGTGCCTTGTTCGAAATTTTTTGCCTACTGATTACAACTGCAAGTTTGAAAGTTAGTTTGATAGACTAAGCAAGAGCCTTTTATTAAGAAAAGGAGTGAGATGACATAGAGAAACCTTAGGCTTGAGAGATAGATTTCGGCTATCGAGAGAGTTTTAAGTGGAAATATGAAGTTTGGAAAAATTAAAATGAAAAGAAGTATGAGTTTTAGTATCCACAGGCAAATAATAATCGGACTTACCTCCCATAGAGTTGAAATGCTTACTCTTTTGGCTGATTTTATCGAGAAAAGCGATTTGGTAGTACTTGAGGAGGCAAAAGATGAGAGTTTTCCTAAAATGTTGAGTGGGGAAATATCAGTTGAACAATACGTCAGTGATTCCTATCTTGATTTTCCTCTGTTTGCACAGAAATTTTATCTTTTACTCAGGGACTTCTACAGTAGAGGTAAAAGGATCATCCAGATTGAGCCTTATTATGAGAGACTTTTCCAAATCCACGAACTTTTCTTGCGTGGAAAAACTCCAGAGGATATAAGAGCAAATGAAGATTTAAAACATGTCTATGAAATTGAGAGCGAGGTATCCAAGAGATTGATTGAGTACTACGAAGCCTCAGTAAGCAAAACCTTTGGTGAGATAGTTCAAGCAGTAAAGGATTTTGCAAAAGCAGATGCAGAGAGATTTCGTCTTCGTGATTCGATGAGGGCTGAGGGAATCCATAGGTATATCTCAGAGAATATTAGCACTGAAAACAAAATCTATAGGATTTTTATTGAAGCTGGGGGAATACACCTTTATTTGATCAAATGTCTTAAA
>CAKZQH010000019.1 GCA_937139565.1 uncultured Nitrospiraceae bacterium
TTTAAAAAAGGGCTAAATGGTATAATAGAACAAAATGCTTAGCATTTTATTGTTATATGTAATTTAAAGAGGTGATTTATGAACAAAGATAAGTTAAAGGCTTTAGAAATAGCCATATCACAGATTGAAAAAAATTTTGGAAAAGGCGCAATTATGCGTCTTGGAACTAAAGCTCAAGCTGAGGGAATTGGTGTAATTCCAACCGGTTCAATCTCTCTTGATATAGCAACAGGTGTTGGTGGATACCCGCGAGGAAGGGTTATAGAAATTTTTGGACCAGAGTCTTCTGGAAAAACAACTCTTGCTCTTCATGCAATTGCAGAGGCACAAAAAATGGGAGGCGTTGCAGCTTTTATAGATGCAGAACATGCCCTTGATGTCAACTATGCCGCAAAGTTAGGAGTTAATATAGAGGATCTTCTAATTAGTCAGCCTGACACAGGAGAACAAGCTCTGGAAGTTACAGAAACACTTGTAAGAAGCGGTGCAGTGGATATTATTGTAATAGATTCTGTTGCAGCTTTAGTACCTAAGGCTGAAATAGAGGGGGAGATGGGAGATAGTCTTCCAGGTCTTCAGGCCAGGCTAATGAGCCAAGCTTTGAGGAAGCTTACTGCAGCAATTTCAAAGTCCCAGACAGTTGTCATATTCATAAATCAGATAAGGCAGAAGATTGGTGTGATGTTTGGAAATCCAGAGACTACACCAGGTGGAACAGCGCTTAAGTTTTATTCATCAATGCGACTTGATATTAGAAAAACAGACACTCTTAAGGAAGGACAGGATGCAATAGGAGGACGGGTAAGAGTAAAAATTGTAAAGAATAAAGTGGCTCCACCATTTAAACAAGCAGAATTTGACATATACTTTAACGAAGGAATTTCAAAATGGGGTGAGATTCTTGATTTAGCTGTTGATAAGGGAATTATAGAAAAATCAGGAGCGTGGTATAATTATAACGGTTCAAGATTTGCCCAGGGAAGGGAAAATGCGAAGGAATATCTAAAGGCTCATCCTGAAATGTTTAATGAAATACATTTAAAAGTACTTGATGCCTATGGATTAAAAACAGTTAAGGTTTCAGAAGGTGAAAAAGCAACACAATGAAGCCCTCAAATTGGCTATTAGGTTATTGAGTTTAAGAGATAGAACAGAGGCTGAAATAAGGCATAAATTGGAACTAAAAGGTTTTTCATTAGAAGAAATAGAAAATGTTGTTAACTGTTTAAAAAGCAAGGGTTTCATTGACGATAGCAAATTTATCAAAAAAATAGGCCACATTGCTGAAAACAGATTACTCGGAGAAGTTGGAGTAAAAAATTATCTCTTAAAAAGAGGAATAGAGAGGGAAATACTTGAGAGTGCTCCAAAGTTTGATGAATTTGTAATAGCGCAAAAACTGCTTCAAAAAAAGGAGCGCTTTTTTAAAGATGTATCACCTGATAAAAGAAAAGCTAAAATGGCAGGATTTCTTTTGCGAAGAGGATTTTCGTGGGATACAGTAAATAGGTGTCTTAAAGAGGAAAAAGCATTATTTCGGGACAGTGAGTCCCAATAAGATAAAAGTAGGGAGGCATTTAAATGAAGGGATTAATTGCTTTATTAATTGCACTTTTTATTGTAGGTTGTGCTTCTCAGGGAGTAAGGTATACCTATGATGAAATTAAGGATTATCCGCCTGATATTCAAGAGAGAATTACTAAGGGAGAAATAGCCCTTGGCATGACAAAGGAACAGGTGAGATTTGCTTGGGGACCTCCTTCATCAACTAAAATTCTTTCTCCACAGAAAGGAAAGCAGAGGGAGGAATGGATTTATTCTTCTTCTTTGGGACTTTTAAAATCAAGACTTATATTTATTGACGGCAAATTAACCTACATTATAAGCAATGAACAGAGAATAGTTGGCGAGGACTAATATATGGAAAGTGGAGAAATAAGAAGGCTCTTTCTCGAATACTTTGTCTCGAATGGCCATGAACTCATAAAAAGCTCTCCTCTTATTCCAAAGGATGATCCTACCTTACTTTTTACAAATGCAGGGATGGTTCAGTTTAAGAGAGTTTTTCTGGGAGAGGAAAGGAGATCCTACAGTCGTGCCACTACCTGTCAAAAGTGTATTCGTGCTGGTGGAAAGCATAGTGATCTTGAAAATGTAGGCTTTACTGCAAGACATCATACATTTTTTGAAATGCTTGGTAACTTTTCCTTTGGAGATTATTTTAAAAAGGAAGCGATTAGATTTGCCTGGGAACTTCTTACAGAACGTTTTGGGATACCAAAGGAGAGGCTTTGGGTTTCTATTTATAAAGAAGATGATGAGGCTGCTGAGATATGGGAGAAAGAAGTAGGTGTTTCTTCTGATAGAATTGTTAGGCTTGGTGAAAAAGATAATTTCTGGCAAATGGGTGATACAGGTCCATGTGGTCCCTGCTCAGAGATAATAATAGACCAGGGTGAAGATTTTGGTTGTGGAACTCCAGATTGCAAGGTAGGTTGTGATTGTGATAGATTTCTTGAGCTTTGGAACCTTGTTTTTATGCAATACAATAGAGATGAAAGTGGTAAATTAACACCTCTTCCAAAACCAAGCATTGATACAGGCATGGGACTTGAGCGAATTACAGCAGTTTTACAGGTAAAAAAGACAAATTTTGATACGGATCTTTTTGAGCCAATTATTTCAGAGATATGCAAAGTCCTTAATGTAAGATACGGGAAAGATAGAAAAACTGATATTTCCATAAAAGTAATTGCTGATCACATAAGAGCATCAGTTTTCCTTATTGCAGAGGGATTAATTCCTTCAAATGAAGGAAGAGGTTATGTGTTAAGAAGAATTATCCGAAGAGCAGGTAGGCACATTAAGCTACTTGGACATGATAAAGCCTCACTTTATAGATTTGTAGAGCCTGTTGTCTATAAACTCGGAGATGTTTATCCAGAGATTTTAAGTGAGAAAGAGAATGTGGAAAAAGTCCTAAAAATTGAGGAAGAGAGATTTTTAAAGAGCCTTGAAAAGGCCGAGCAGGTTTTTAATGAAATAACTGAAAAACTTAAGGCCTCTGGTATTAATAAAATACCTGGCGAAGAGGTTTTTAAACTTTACGATACCTTTGGCCTTCCCTTTGATCTTATTAGAGAGATGGCAGTTGATTCAGAGTTTGCAATTGACGAGCAGGGCTTCCATGAAGAATTAGACAAACAAAGACAACGAGCACGCTTATCCCACAAAACTGAGGAAATTTCTCTTTCTGAGGCATATAAGGAGATAAGCTCTTTCGCTGATAATTTTAAATTCGTTGGATACACCGAATCTGAGACAGAAACACAGATTTTTGCCATTATTAAAGAAGGAAAAAGAGTAAGTGAACTTGAAGAGGGAGAAGAAGGAGAAGTTATTCTTCTTGAAACTCCTTTTTATGCAGAATCAGGTGGTCAGGTAGGAGACAAAGGAGTTATATTTTCATCAAAAGGAAAAGCTCAAGTTCTTGATACAAAAAAGGTTCTCTCTATTCATGCACATCGTATAAAGATTTCTGAAGGCATTCTGAGAGAGGGTGACCGAGTCTTTGCAAAGATAGACAAGGAAAGAAGACTTGCTGTGAGAAGAAATCATACAGCAACCCATTTGCTTCACAGTGCGTTAAGAGCAGTGTTGGGAGAGCATGTAAAACAGGCTGGAAGTCTTGTTACTCCTGAGAGACTAAGATTTGACTTTACCCATTTTGAGGCATTAAAAGAAGAAGAAATAAAACAGATAGAAGAAATTGTAAATGCAAAGATTCTTAATAACCTTCCTGTTAAAGTGGAGATTAAACCACTTGAAGAAGCCCTCAAAGAGGGAGTTCTTGCCCTCTTTGAGGATAAATATGAAGACAAAGTGAGAGTTGTAAATATTGTTGGATTTAGCAAGGAACTTTGTGGCGGAACCCATTGTGATAGCACAGGAGAAATTGGAAGTTTTTATATTATTTCAGAGGGCTCTGTAGCATCAGGAATAAGAAGAATAGAAGGAATCACAGGTGTTGAAGCCTTTAAATGGGTAGTTTCTCAGAGGGATACACTGAGAAATCTTTCAACGCTACTTAAGTCTAACGAGCCTTTGAAAGCAGTGGAAAGATTATTTTTTGAAATTAAGGAAAAGGAGCAAGAGATTGAAAAACTTAAGGGAGCTATTCTTGGTTTAAGGATAGATGAGTTTATTAAAGAAGCTCGGGATATAAATGGTTTAAAAGCTCTTGCAGTAAAGCTTGATAATGTGGATGTCAAGGATATGCGAATGCTTTCTGATAGATTAAAAGAAAAGCTCCATCCTGCAATTATTTTTCTTGCCTCTAAAACAAATGGACAGGCTATGTTCCTGCTTTCTGTGACAAAGGATGTGACAGATAAATTTGATGCGGGTGATATTTTGAAGCGCATTGCTCAAAAGATAGGTGGAAAGGGTGGGGGAAGAAAAGAAATGGCTCAGGGAGGATGCTCTGATGGAGATACTATTGATAAGGCAGTAGAATTGTTCTACAAAGAGTTAGGAGTATAGATATTGGAATTAAAAGAAGAGATTCTGAGAAAAATTCCATCAGTAGATAGATTGCTTAAAGATGAGAGAGTAATATTTCTTGAGAGGAAACACCTTCCCCCGATAGTAAAGGATTCATTGAGAGAAGTTCTTGATGAGATAAGAAAAGATGTAATAAAGGGTGTAGTTAATGATTTTGAGGAAGAGTTCATATTCGAAAGATTAAAGGAAAAAATAATTAAAAAGGAACAATACTCTCTAAAAAGGGTTATAAATGCAACTGGAATAGTAATTCATACAAACCTTGGTCGTTCATGTCTTCCCTTAGAAGCAGTGATGAATATACTTCAGGTGGCTTTACATTACTCTAACCTTGAGTATGATCTTGAAGAAGGGAAAAGGGGTAAAAGGTATACCCATATTGTTAATGCTATAAAAGGATTAATTCCAGTTGAAGGAGCTCTTGTGGTAAATAACAATGCAGCTGCTGTTTTTGTTACACTTAATACCTTAGCTAAAGGTAAAGAGGTAATAGTATCAAGAGGAGAGCTTGTAGAAATAGGAGGTTCTTTTAGAATCCCCGATGTGATGTCAAATTCAGGAGCAATTCTCAAAGAAGTTGGCACAACAAACAAGACTAAAATAAGTGATTATGAAAATGCAATCAATGAAAATACAGCACTTTTACTTAAGGTTCACAGGTCAAACTTTAAAATAATAGGATTTACAGAAGAAGTATCTGTAAGAGAGCTTGTTGAACTTGGAAGAAATAAAGGGATTCCTGTAATGGTTGATCTTGGTAGTGGCTGCCTTGTAGATTTAAAAAAATACGGATTCCATGATGAACCAACAGTGCAGGAAGTAATTAATCAGGGCGCAGACATTGTTACATTTAGTGGAGATAAACTTCTTGGCTCAACCCAAGCTGGATTTATTCTTGGAAGAGCCGATCTAATTGAAGTTATAGCTAAGAATCCTCTTATGCGTGCCTTAAGAGTAGATAAGCTTACAATTGCTTCTCTGGAGGCCACCTTAAGGCTATATCTTGATGAGAAAATAGCAATAGAGAAAATTCCCACCTTAAATATGCTAACTTTAGATAGTAGTATTTTAAAAAAAAGAGCATTAAAACTTCTCAAGCTTATCAAAAAAGAAGGTATAGATGTAGAAATTAAAGAAGATGTTTCAATGCCAGGTGGAGGTTCTCTTCCAGAGCATGGATTAAAAACTTATGTGGTTGCCCTTAAGCCATCTGAGGCTCCACAGGAGTTTATAAAAAAACTTAGGCTCTCAGATCCGCCTGTAATTGCACGAATAAAAGATGATTTAATATACTTTGATGTTCGAACTGTTAGGGAAGAGGAAATTCCCATTCTAAGTGAGGTAATAAAGAAGGTTCTATGAATCTAAGAGAGCAATATGAAGAGCTTGAGGCAAAAATTCTTCATCCAAAAGCAACTTTAAGCTCCAAAACTAAAGGGAGACTCTCTCCAGAGGAAGAGGATGATGTAAGGACTGCATTTCAAAGAGACAGGGATCGAATAATTCACAGCAAAGCCTTTAGAAGACTTAAACATAAAACGCAGGTTTTTTTTTCACCCCAAGGAGACCACTATAGAACACGTCTTACCCATGTTCTTGAAGTTGCACAGATAGGGAGAACGATCGCAAGAGCTTTAAGACTAAACGAGGATCTTACAGAGGCTATTGCTCTTGGCCATGATCTCGGACACACACCCTTTGGCCATGCTGGTGAGGCTATTCTTAGGGAGCTTCATCCAGGTGGATTTGAACACTACGAGCAGAGCCTAAGAGTTGTTGACATACTTGAAAAAGATGGAAGAGGCCTGAATCTTACCATGGAGGTCAGAGACGGCATTCTCAAGCACTCTAAGGGAAAGGGACAAATCCTAAGAGATGACTCTCTAACCCTTGAGGCCCAGATAGTAAGAGTAGCAGACCTTATTGCCTATCTGAATCACGATCTTGATGATGCCTTGCGAGCAAGGATTCTGAGGGAAGGGGATATTCCAAAGGACTTCATAAAAACCCTTGGAGACAGACATTCAAAGCGTATAGATACCATGGTAAGGGATGTAATCTTCACGACCATTGAGAGAGACTATGTAAGCATCTCACTCTCAGAGGATATGGAAGAGTGTTTGTATAGGTTAAGGGATTTTCTTTTTGAGAGAGTCTATTACAATGAACTTGTAATGAGAGAGTTTAAAAAAGCAAAAAGTATCTTGGAAAGTCTCTACAACCACTACCTTGAGAATCCAAGACTAATCTGTCCAGAGGATTTACCTGAGGATGAACTTCATCGCAGAATCTGTGATTTTATTGCTGGAATGACTGATAGATACGCTCTACATACCTTTGAAAAGCTATTCTTACCAAAAAGCTGGGCAATCTCATGATCGCAGGATTGGGAGTTGATCTTGTCTCAGTTGACAGAATAAAGGCTCTATACGAAAAGTTCGGTGAGAGATTTTTAAGACGGATTTTTACCGATGGAGAGATAGAATACTGCATGAGGATGAGGAATCCCTTTCCCCATCTTGCAGCAAGGTTTGCAGCAAAAGAGGCTTTCATAAAAGCCAGTGGAAAAAGAAAAGAATTGACATTAAAAGAGATTGAGGTCATAAAAGATGAGAGCGGTTCGCCTCATATAAAGGCTAACGGGGTCAATCAACGGGCTTTAGTGAGTCTTTCCCATGAAAGAAACTATGCCATTGCCTATGTAGTTGTAATTGAATAAATCGTTGAAATTAAAAAACACATTGTTTGTCGATTTTTTATTTGTGTTGATAGGAAAAATCCTCCAAATATCTGGAAAGTATTTTAATTTTTCCTTTGTTTATTTTTGGAAAATCTTTTTTCTTTACTGATTTTCTAAATTTTTGCTAAATTAAAATTTATGGCGACCATTAGAGAAAATATTAAAGGAGGCCTTTTTAATGGATAGAATTCCCATGACTCCAGAGGGATATGAAAAACTCAAAGAAGAATTGGAGAGACTTATTAAAATTGAGCGTCCTGCTATAATAAAAGCTATAGCAGAAGCAAGAGCTCATGGTGATCTTTCAGAGAATGCCGAATACCATGCAGCAAGGGAAAAACAATCTTTTATAGAGGGCCGAATTCAGGAGCTTCAGGCAAAGCTGTCAAGGGCACAGGTGATTGATCCATCAAAGATTAACCATGACAAAGTAGCATTTGGAGCAAAGGTAAAAGTATTGGATTTGGATACAGAAGAAGAGAAAGATTTCTATCTGGTTGGTCCTGATGAAGCTGATGTAAAAAACGGTAAGATTTCAGTTACATCTCCTGTTGGAAAGGCATTAATTGGCAAGGGAGTTGGTGATCAGGTTACTATAAAGGCACCGGCAAAAACATTAAATTACGAAATCATATCAATAAGCTTTGAATAAATATAGCAAGGCAAAAATTAAGAGTAATGTTTCGTTAAAGGAGGATATTTATCTTATTACTCTCGAGACTTCTTCAACTCAGCAAGCAAAGCCAGGTCAGTTTTATATATTAAGGCCTGATGTAAGGCTTGATCCATTTCTCGGAAGACCTCTAAGTGTATTTGAGAGGGAAGACAATGTACTTAAATTTCTTTACAGGATAAAGGGAAAGGGAACCAAGCTATTAAGTAATCTTAATGAGGGAGATTTGATTCAAATTACAGGTCCGCTTGGCAAGGGATATCCCTTACCAAAGGACGAGTTTATAGTAATTGCTGGAGGTATAGGACTAGCATCCGTTTACTATCTAATCAAGTCTTTTCCTAAAAAAGCCCATTTGTTCTATGGTGTTAGAAATAAGGAAGAACTCTTATTTTATGATCTACTTAAAGAATTCTCTAAAGAGCTTTGTGTAGCTACAGAATGCGGTTCCTTAGGTTATCAAGGCGTGGTAACAGAAGTTTTTAGTCAAAAGGGTCTTCAACTTAATTTACCCATTTATGCCTGTGGACCAATGATAATGATAAAAGAAATAGGCAGGATTATTGAAGGCAAAGAGATTCCCTGCTATGTGGCTGTGGAGGAGAGAATGGCCTGTGGTGTAGGAGCATGTCTTGGTTGTGTGATTCCTACTAATCAGGGATTTAAAAGGGTTTGCACAGAAGGTCCTGTTTTTGATATTAAAGAGCTTATCCTATGAAACCAAATCTTAAAGTAAAAATAAGAGATTTGGAATTTAAAAATCCTGTAATTACCGCATCTGGAACTTTTGGTTACGGACTTGAGTATTCGCAGTTTGTTGACCTTAATCGTCTTGGCGGTATTGTAGTAAAGGGTCTTTCCCTCTATCCTAAGGAAGGAAATCCGCCACCACGTATATACGAGACTCCTTGTGGAATGATAAATTCAATTGGACTACAAAATATAGGCTATGAGGTATTTATAAAAGAAAAGCTCCCTGTTCTTAAAAAATTTGATACCAATGTGATTGTAAATTTCTTTGGTGAAAATTTGTCTGAGTATATTGAAATTGCTTTGAAACTTGATTCAACCGATGGAATTCATGCCCTTGAGATGAATGTATCCTGTCCAAATAAAAATAGTGAATGGAGGCAAATGGGTATTGATCCTAAGCTTTTAGCTCAAGCAGTAAAAGAGGTAAGAAAGAGGATAAGCAAGCCACTAATAATAAAGCTTTCTCCTCAAGTAACTGACATTTCTCTTATGGCAAAAATATGCGAGGAAGAAGGCGCTGATGCAGTATCTCTTATTAATACTATTCCTGCGATGGTCATTGATATAAAAACAAGGCGTAGCCTAATTGGTACTCTTACTGGCGGACTGTCAGGACCAGCCATAAGACCAGTTGCACTAAGAGCTGTCTGGGAAGTTGCAAAGGCTGTAAATATTCCTGTTATTGGCATGGGAGGGATAACCTCAGCAGAGGATGCACTTCAGTTTATAATTGCTGGAGCAACTTTAGTGGCTGTTGGAACTGCAAATTTTATTAATCCAATCACAACAATTGAAGTAATTGAAGGCATAGAAAAATTTTTAGTTGAAGAGACCATAGAAGATATAAAAGAACTTATTGGCAAGTTGAATGAATAGAATTATTACACTTATTACTGATTTTGGTTATAAAGACCCATTTGTGGGTCAGATGAAGGGTGTTATTCTAAGAATAAATCCTTTAGCTAAAATTGTTGACATAACCCACCATATAAGCTCCCATGACATTGAAGAGGCAGCCCATGTGATTTCTGAGAGCTACAAATATTTTCCTGAGGAGACAATTCATGTGGTAGTTGTTGATCCTACGGTTGGTTCAAAAAGAAAGGCTCTGGTTGTAAAAGCAAAGGGACACTTTTTTCTATCGCCTGACAACGGTATTTTAAGCTATTTTTTTAATGAAGGAGATTTTGAGGCTTATGTTATTGAAAATGAAAAATATCTTCTAAGAAAAGATAGTCCTACTTTTCAGGGAAGAGACCTTTTTGCACCGGTAGCAGCCCATCTTTCAAAAGGTTTAGCCATAGAAGAATTCGGTACTTCTTACCCTTCACCAGTAAGAATAAATTTCGCTCCTTTATCATATGAAGAAGGGAAAATAGTTGGGGCAGTTGTTCGCATTGATAAGTTTGGAAATTTAATCACCAATATAAAGGTAGAAAAAGACAAAGTAAAAAGTTTAGAAGTTAAAGGTATAAATCTTCCACTTGTTGCCTGTTATGCAGACTCTCAAGATAAACCAGCAGCATTAATAAACAGTGATGGCTTTCTTGAGATATTTCTCTTCAGAGGTTCTGCTGCAAAAACTCTACTAATTGAAAAGGGAGAGAAAGTGGAGGTAAAGCTCATTGGATGAGGTTGTAAAAGGACTTGTCCGAGATGAAAATGTTTTAGTTACTGCCACAATTTGCACAAATACTGTAGAAGAGGCAAGAAAAATTCATGACACCTGGCCTACTGCTACTGCTGCGATGGGAAGGCTAATTGCGGGTTCTGTTTTACTCGCCTCAACCCTTAAGGATAAACAGAGGATAATGCTTCAGGTAAGAGGAGATGGTCCTTTGCAGGAGATTGTAGCTGAAGCAGACTTCCTTTATCGAGTGAGAGCATATGTTAGAAGACCACACATTTATATGGGACTTAAGGGAGATAAAATAGATGTAGGTCGAGCAGTTGGAAAGGGTTTTCTTAATGTAATAAGAGACCTTGGACTAAGAGAGTTTTACCAAAGCAGTGTATCCTTGCAGACAGGCGAGATTGCTACAGATATTGCATACTATCTTAATGTATCAGAGCAGATACCTTCTGCAATATCTCTTGGAGTTTTTGTTGAGCCTGATAACATGGTAAAAGCAGCCGGTGGATTTATGATTCAAACACTACCTCAAACTCGGGAAGAGATAGTTTCCTATCTGGAGAGAAAGCTTGCAGATGTTGAATCAGCATCTTCAATGATAAGAAGGGGTCTTAGAGCAAGTGAGATGCTTGAAGAAGTGGTTGGACTGCCAGTTGATATTATTCAAATTTCAGAGGTAACATACAGTTGCCCCTGCACGAAGGATAGAGTTTTCAATGCCATAGTGACACTGGGAAGAGAAGAGATAAAAAGTATGATAGAAGAAGGAAAAACCATTGATGTGGAATGCTATTTTTGCAAGAAAAAATACGAGGTTACGGTCAGTGAACTTAAGAATTTATTACAGATAATTTAAAAGGAGAAAGGAGGAGGCTTTTATGAAAATATTAATTTTTTTATTAACTCTGATTTTAATCCCTGTTGTGGCTTTTTCTTCTACAGAGATTACCTATTATGGTCATGCAGGCTTTAAGATTAAAACACCCACCGGCAAAGTTTTATTAGTGGACCCTTGGATAACCAATCCATCAAATCCTGACGGAAAAAAACAGCTTGATGAGTTGGAAAGGGCGGATTTGATTTTTCTTACTCATGCTCACGCAGATCATATAGGAAATTCAGTGGAGATTGCAAAAAAATTTAATACTAAGCTTGTTGCAACCTATGATCTTGGAAAGGCAATGGTTATTCATGGCGGATATCCTGCGAATCTATTCGGTTATGACACAACTGGAAACTTTGGTGGAGAGATAACGCTTCTTGATGGAGAAATAAGGGTTCTCTTTGTTCCTGCTCTTCATAGTTCGGGTCTTGAGATTTCTAATTCTTCGAAATCTCTTATTTACGGAGGAAATCCAGGAGGATTTTTAATAACCATAAAAAATGGACCTACCATTTATCATACAGGTGATACTGATCTTTTTGGTGATATGAAACTACTCGGAGAGCTTTATAAAATTGACATAATGATGGTTTGTATTGGAGACAGATTTACAATGGGTCCAAAAAGGGCAGCAATTGCTGTTAAATATGTCAATCCTACGGTAGTTATTCCAATGCATTACGGCACATTTCCCATTTTGCCAGGAAAAGTAGAAGAATTTGAAGACGAACTTAAAAGACAAAACCTATCTGTCAAGATTATTAAAATGAAGCCAGGAGAGTCAATAAGATATTAAAAAATCTTTAAATTTATCCTATCAACTTTAACAAATGGATGCTTCGTTTATAATTTTTGCATTTACCTATTTAGTAATAGCTATTGGACAGCCTCCCATCTTCAGAATTGATAGAACAGGTGCGGCAATAATTGGTGCATCCCTCATGGTAGTCTTTGAAGTTATTTCTGTATATGATGCCTATGAAGCAATAGATTACAGGACCATTCTTATCCTTTTTGGAATGATGGTTCTTATTGCGAATATGCGATTGTCCGGATTTTTCCAAATAGTGCAGAGCTTTATTCTAAGCAGAGTGAAGAGTCCTCTTTTTTTACTCTATTTAATCATTTTTATCTGCGGAATTCTATCGGCTTTTTTCATCAACGACACTGTATGCCTTATTTTTGCGCCTTTTCTTCTCGAGTTAACAAGAAGACTAAATCTAAATTCAAAACCTTATTTGCTTGCCCTTTGCATGTCAGCAAACATAGGCAGTGTAGCAACTATTACTGGAAATCCACAAAACATTATAATTGGAGCAGCTTCAGGAATAAGTTACGGGAGTTTTTTTATTAAGCTTTTTCCTGTAGCGTTTGTAGGTCTTATTATTTTAGCTTTTATTCTTACCCTATGTTATAAAAAAGAGCTTTCAAAGAAAATAGAAGAGATCTCCGAAATAAGGTATAGATTTAATTATCCCTTGTTAATTAAATCATCTCTTGCAGCAATTATTACATTGTTTCTTTTTTTCACAGGAATAGCTATGGAAGTCGTATCAATTGGAATTGCCTCATTTCTTTTAATAACAAGAAGGATAAAGCCAGAGAAAGTGTATAATCTTATTGACTTTAGGTTGCTAATACTCTTCATAGGACTTTTTATTGTTATTAAAGGTTTTGAGAAATCAATTATATTTGAAAATTTTGTTGAACATTTCTCTGAATTAGTTAAAACTCCAATTTCATTGGCTGTTTCATCAGCAGTTCTTTCCAATATTGTAAGTAATGTGCCAGCAGTATTGGTTTTTAAACCTGTGATTGGAAACTTTACAGATACGGAATCTGCATGGCTTACCCTTGCGATGAGCACAACCCTTGCAGGTAATCTTACTATAGTAGGTTCCATTGCAAATATAATAGTTCTCGAAATAGCATCTCAAAGAGTAAAAATTACACTCAAAGAGTACATGAAATTCGGAATACCTGTTACTGTACTTACAATTGCCGCAGGGCTTTTAATTTTAAGTTTTTATTGAAAATTTTAGAAAAGCAAATTTTGTGAGAAACACCTAAAGATATATGAACAAGGCTACTAAGAATATAGCAGTAGTAACTCTCTTAGGATTTGCATCTGGACTACCATTTCCCCTTGTAAGTGGTACTCTTCAGGCATGGCTTACTTATGAGGGAGTTGACATTAAAACCATTGGAATTCTGACAGTCCTTACTTTTCCATATAGCATTAAATTTCTATGGGCTGCCTTTTTTGACAGATATAGTATGCCTTTTATGGGAAGAAGAAGAGGTTGGATACTAATAAGTCAGATTCTTATTATGATAGGCCTTTATTCGATGATTTTAATTTCTCCACAAAATCTTATGTGGCTCAGCATAGTTGCGTTAATGATTGCTTTTTTTTCTGCATCTCAGGATATTTCAATTGATGCCTATCGGACAGAAATACTTAAACCAAAAGAACGAGGCCTTGGCGCTTCTCTCTCAGTTACAGCCTATAGAATTTCTCTAATTGTTGGTGGTGGACTTTGTTTGCTCCTTGCTGATTATTTTGGATGGGAAGTATCACTAACATTAGTTTCATCGCTTTTACTAATAGGTATATTTACCAACCTTTTTGCAACTGAGCCAGATGATATAGTAAAGCCTAAAACCCTTAGAGAGTCTTTTATAGAGCCCTTAAGGGACCTTCTAAGTAGGGAGAAAAGCTTAATTTTACTTTTGTTTATCATTCTTTACAAAATTGGTGATGCCTATGCAGGGTCTCTGAGTACAGCTTTTTTTATAAGAGGAATGGGATTTTCTCTTGCAGAGGTCGGAACAGTTAATAAAATAGTTGGGATAATCTCTTCAATAGTAGGAGCATTGATAGGTGGATTTTTGCTTACAAAAATCAATCTTTTCAGAGCACTTTTTTTATTTGGGATGCTACAGGCTATTTCTAATCTTTGTTTTATGATTCTTGCTCTCTATGGAAAAAGCTTGTCCCTTTTTGTTTTTACTGTGATAATAGAAAATCTAACGGGAGGCATGGGTACCACTGCCTTTTTATCTCTTTTGATGGGGCTTTGTAATCGCTCCTTTGCAGCAACCCAATATGCTTTGCTTTCATCATTAGCCTCTGTAGGAAGAATCTTTATAAGTCCTACCTCTGGTTTTGTTGTCTCCTTTACAGGATGGGCATTTTTCTATTTTCTTACTTTTTTAGTATCCCTTCCGGGGCTTTTTTTTATTTTTTTGTTGAAGAAAACTATTAATTCAGCAGAAGAAAGATAATCTCTATACTCCATCATACCACTACGATTTAGAGCCAAAATATTATTACTCTATTAATAGTAGTCGTTATAAAAAAAGTTAGTTTATATTGACAAAATTTTTCTATTTTTTTAAAATTAGATAATTAAAACATTATTTGAAATTATGAAGGAGGTTGGGATGAGTGTATTACTACTTGGTGGAATGGACAGGCTTGAAAGGCATTATCAGAACGAAGCAAATCAAAGGGGGGTCAAGCTGAAAGTTTTTACAAAGCCTACAAAGGATATAGCAAGAAAAGTTGGCAGGGTTGATGCAATAGTTATATTTACTGACAAGGTTTCCCACTCAATAAAGCATGAAATAATCAGCTATGCCCGTTCTAAGGGAATTCCCTTTTTTATGTATCATAGTTGCGGCCTTTGTACATTAAGAAAATGTCTTGATTGCCTAAAAGAGTTAAATAAAAAAGGAGGGCTGGCATGAGAGTATTAAACTATATTATTCTGCTATTTTGTTGTCTTTTCTTTCCCATAACAGCCATTGGAGCAGATATTACAGAAAATCTCTCTATATCAGGAACAGCCACTACAGTTTATCAGTGGCTTAAGATGAGCAAGGGCTACATGGATGAAGAAAAAACAAAAAAGAGAGAGGACCGTGGCAGTGCAGTGATTGACTTTAATGTGTCCTTTCGCCCTATTGAAAACGGAGAGTTTTTCACAAGATGGAGCTTTGCAAAGGGAAGTGGTTTTAAAAGCGAAGGCTCCCAGTATCCTTTTTCTCTCTCTCCCAATGCAGATGACCTTTTTGTGGACCTTAAAAACATAAACAACCATCCCAGAGACCATCTTCTTGAGCTTTGGTATTCCCACAAGTTTGAACTAATGAAAGACACAACCCTTAAGCTTACAGCAGGAGTAATAGATGCAGGAGCCTTTATAGATGACAACAAATATGCAGGTGATGAAATAGCCCAGTTTATGAACGAAGTCTTTGTTCACAGTCCTCTTGCCAATCTTCCAAGCTATGATTTGGGATTAGCAGGAGAACTTGAGATAGGAGACTTTCATTTAAGAGCAGTGGGGATACGTTCAAAGAACGATGATGATAGGCGTTACAACTGGATAGGTGGACAGATAGGCTACAGGATTGACACACCCCTTGGAGAGGGAAACTACAGGTTGTATGGATATGTGACAAACAAGAGATTTTTTGATTGGGATGAAGAAGGACAGAAAGCCTTAAAAGGCATAGGAGTTTCCTTTGATCAGGAGCTCATAAAAGAGAGTGTTGGAGCCTTTTTCAGATGGGCAGTGCAGGATACAAAAGCAAGGGATGCATACTTCAAGAGCATGTATTCCATAGGAGTTAATCTAAGTGGAGGAATTTGGGGAAGAAAGGATGATGAAGTAGCAGTAGGATATGCCTATTTAAGGGCACCTCATAATAATGAAAATATAAGGAGCAGTCAGGTAATTGAGGGGTATGTAAAGTTTAAGCTATTTAGCTATAAGTCAATAAGCTCTGATATAAGCTTTGATTATCAGCATGTAAGAGAGAAAGCTCGTGAGGAAGGCACAAAGTCTGCAAATATTTACGGTGTAAGATTTAATGTCCATTTTTAGGAGGTTATGGATATGATGCCACTTACTCTTTTAAGGAACGGAGAAAAAGGAGAAATAGTTGATTTTATCAAAAAAGGTAAAGCTATTTTTTGTCATCTAAGAGATATGGGAATAAATGTAGGTAAGACTGTTGAAGTAATAAGCAATCAGAGTCACGGACCAATATTGTTAAAAATCGATGAATCCCGTATTGCAATTGGTCGAGGCATGGCAATGAAAATTTTAGTAAGGAGGCTATGATGCGATTAGCTGAACTTAGAGTTGGTCAGAAGGCAAAAATATTGTCAATAAACACAAAAGGCATTATTAAGAGGCGGCTTATGGATATGGGAATCATTAATGGTGAAATTATAAAAGTGGAAAAAATTGCTCCCTTAGGTGATCCAATTGATATTGTTGTTAAAAATTATCATCTTTCCATTAGAAAAGAGGAAGCAAATGGTATAGAGGTGGAGGTAATTGAATGAAAAATATTACAGTTGCAGTAGCTGGTAATCCAAATTCTGGAAAATCAACGCTAATAAACGCCATTGCTGGAACCAATCTTCAAGTTGGAAACTGGCCTGGAGTTACTGTTGAGAAAAAGACAGCTCTCTTAAAATTAGAGAATATTCAGGTAAACCTTGTTGATCTTCCAGGAACCTATAGTTTAAGCCCTTACACACAAGAAGAGGTAATAGCAAGAGACTTCCTTGTAAAAGAAAAGCCTGATTTAATAATTGATGTTATAGACTCAACCAATCTTGAGAGAAATCTATATCTTACAGTTCAGCTACTTGAGTTAGATATACCTGTAGTAATCGCACTTAATATTTATGATGAAGCACAGAAAAAAGGAATTATCATTGACATTGCCAAATTAGAGGAGCTTCTTGGTGTTAAGGTAATTCCAACGGTCGCTACAAAAAGGGAAGGCATAAAGGACCTTCTTGATGCAGTAAAGACCGTTGCTGTTGAGCCAGAAAAGTTTAAAGTAAAAAAACTTAACTATGGAGAAGACATAGAGGAGGCAATAAAAATCGTAGAAGAGGAATTAAAAATAAAAAAAGCAGACCTTTTAAGCCAATATCCTTCTCGTTGGTTATCGCTAAAATTACTTGAAGGTGATAAGTTAGTGCTTAAAGAGTTGAATTTAAATGAGGATGAATCTTTCTTAAAGAAGGCAAAACATCATTTTATTGAAGCTCATGGAGATGACATGGAATCTTTGCTGGCAGACCTAAGATATGGAATAGCAAATGGGGCAACAAGAGATGTGATTTTAAAAGATGATAATAAGCGAATAGACATTACGGAGAAAATTGATAGGATAGTGCTAAATAGATATCTTGGTATTCCCATATTTCTCTTAGCAATGTGGCTGGTCTTTAAAATTGCTTTTGATTTTTCAAAGCCCTTTAGTGACTACCTTGATTCCCTAATTAGTGGGCCTCTTACAAAGTGGACAGCTTATGCTCTTAATAGTTTTGGTAGCGCAGAGTGGCTTATATCTTTAGTAACAGATGGGGTAATTGCTGGAGTTGGAGCAGTTCTTGTATTTATTCCTGTTATCGCTGTAATGATGTTTATAATTACCCTTCTTGAAGGAAGCGGTTATATGGCAAGAGTTGCCTTTGTCATGGATAGACTCATGCACACAATCGGACTTCATGGTAAATCATTTATTCCCATGCTTTTAGGCTTTGGATGTAATGTTCCATCTATATATGCAACTCGAATTCTTGAAACTGAAAGGGACCGTAAACTCACAGCTCTTCTTGTGCCTCTAATGTCTTGTGGTGCAAGGCTTCCTGTATATGCAATTTTTATTGGTGCGTTCTTTGCTGAAAATGCTCCTACAGTGCTTTGGTCACTTTATTTACTGGGAATAGTTATGGCAATTGTATTAGGATTTATCTTAAAGAAAACTCTTTATACAGGCTTTGCTCCAGTTTTTATAATGGAGTTGCCACCCTACAGAATGCCGATGTTTCGTGACCTTTTAGTGCATACCTGGCAAAAGCTTAAACACTTTGTAATAAAGGCAGGCACATACATATTTGCAGTTTCAATCATAATGTGGTTTCTGTTAAACACTCCTTATGGAGTTGAAAAGGAAAATTCTGCACTTGGCAAGTTGGGTAAAACAATTAGCCCTGTTTTTGAACCACTTGGTTTTGGAACTTGGGAGGCATCATCCTCTCTTGTGGCTGGTCTCATTGCAAAGGAGGTTGTTGTAACCACAATGGCTCAGATATATGTAACAGAAGAAGCTGAGCAGAAAGAGGAAGAGAAGGGATTTTTTGAAGACCTAAGAGATAGCTTCCTTTCATTTATTTTAGCTATAAAAGACGCGTTTGGAAATTTAATATCAGGATTTGGTATCAAGAGTTTAGCCTTAGAAGAAGAGGAGGAAAAAACACCACTTAAGAGCAAGCTTCAGGGCATATTTGATCCCCTTAGTGCCTATACGTTTTTAGTCTTTGTTCTTCTTTACTGGCCTTGTGTTGTCGTAGGTATTGCTATGAAGCAGGAATTTGGTTCCTGGAAACTTTATGGACAGGCGCTCCTAATCCATTCTATTCTTGCATGGTTAGTTGCCTTTGTAATCTATCAGGGTGGAAGATTATTAGGTTTTTAGGGGGTTAAAGATGGGAATTAGTGATATAATCCTTGGTCTATTAATTCTCTCCGGAGCATTTTATATTCTATACCGCTCAATTTGGAGAAGAAGGGGACATTGTGGGCTTTGCGATAGTAGATGCCGTTGTATAGCTAAATTTAAAAATTGACAAATGCAATGGAAAATTGTTGATTACTGAATACTTGAAGCTACTCTGTTTATGAGTATTGTTTCCATGGCAGGTGCAATTGAAAGATTTCTTTTTTTGACTTACTAAGTTTTTTGTTATAATCTAATGTGGGCGATGAAATAAAATTAGAATTAACTGAGAATCTTGAGGATTACATATTTGACATTTATGAAATACTTAAGGAGGCTCCTATTGTTAGGGTAAAGGATATTGCAAAAAGAAGGGAAGTTAAGCTCTCAAGTGTAGTAGTTGCAGCAAAGAGCCTTGCAGAAAAAGGGCTCATAAATTATCAGAAATACGGTTATATTACTCTCACAGAAAAAGGACTCGAAATTGCCAAGAGTATAGAAAACAGAAAAAGAGTCCTTTACAAATTTTTAACAGAAATTTTAAAGGTTAATCACGAGAGTGCATTGAAGGATGCCCATAAGATGGAGCATGATTTGTCGGAGGAAACAATAGGAAAAATAATCGACTTTACGAAAAAATATCCTAAGAACTCATACTAAAAATAGTAGAGTTTCTCTATAAATCTCTTATATTCTTTAAATTTACAAAGCCTAAAATTTGGGTTTGACAAAAAAATTTTTTTTCAAGTAATATATAAAGTTTGCAGGGGCTTTGTCCCTGTTTTCACTTCTGTGGGAGGAGGTCGAAAATTGTATGCTTTAGGGACCCATCTTTTAATTGAATTGAAAGACTGCAACTCTGAGATCCTCAAGGATCTCGAAAGTGTTCAAACCATTCTGGTTGACGCAGCAAGAAAAGCAAACGCAACAGTAATCAACATTAATTTCCACGAATTTAGTCCTTTTGGTATTAGTGGAGTAGTTGTTATTGCTGAGTCGCACCTTACTATTCATACCTGGCCTGAATATGGCTTTGCTGCAGTAGATGTTTTTACCTGCGGAGACACGATAAAACCTGAAATTGCAGCACAGTACATTATTGAGGCATTTGAATGTAAAACACCATCTATAGTGGAGATGAAACGGGGCATTATTTCTCATAAAAATGAGAAATTACCGCATAAGGTATGCCATGAAGAATTCCAAATGGTATATTGAACAGACATCACCGGACGAAGTTTTGCTTCATTCTCTGAAGGAGATTGTATACGAAGGAAGTTCTCCCTATCAGAGAATTGAAGTTATTCGTACGGGAAACTTTGGTAAATGCCTCTTTCTTGATGGTAAGATGCAATCTACGGAAGCAGATGAGTTTATTTATCATGAAGCGCTTGTGCATCCTGTTATGATTTTAAGAGAAAATCCAGAGAGAATACTAATTGCCGGAGGTGGTGAAGGAGCAACTCTTAGGGAGGTTTTAAAACATCCAGTCAAAGAAGTGGTAATGGTTGACCTCGATGATGAGGTTATAAAGGTTGCCAAAGAATATCTACCAGAATGGAGTGATAACGCTTTTGAGGATCCGAGGGTCAGATTAATCATAGATGATGCTCGAGCTTACATAAAAAGTGTCAAGAACTATTTCGATGTGATAATTATCGATCTACCTGAACCTGCGGAAGATGGACCAGCTTTTATGCTTTATACCAAGGAATTTTATGAGATGGTAAAAGCTGCTCTCACAGAAAATGGAATGATGGTGACTCAGGCAGCTTCTACATCTCTAATTAATTTAAAAGTATTCGTATCAATTGTAAGCACTCTAAAAGAGGTTTTTCCCTATGTAAAACCCTATTTAGCCTATGTGCCTTCTTTCTATTCTCCTTGGGGTCTTGCCCTTGCTTCTAAGAGTATCGATCCTCAGATAGACAGGGAATATTTTGATAAAAAAATTGAGCCCATAAAGAAAACACTTAAATTCTATGACATTGAAGCTCATATGGCTATGTTTTCGCTTCCCAAGCATATAAAAACTGCAATTAATAAAGGAGGGGTTATCATTCGAGATGATGCCCCTCTTTATTTTTATCAGGATTAGTTTTTTAATTTTATCATCCCTCTTAAAATTCTCAGCCGATCTAAGAATGTGAAAAATCCTTTAACATCAAAGCTATATTAAAATCTACACCTAATACTCCCTCGAATTCTCCTTCCTCAAAGATAGGTACTGCAATAGTTAAACAAAATTTATTTGTAGCAACAGATTTATAAACTTCAGAAATATAAACATCCTTGCTCTCAGCCACTCTTCTAAACCAGTGTCTTGAAGACCAATCTTTTCCTAAAGCAGAACCATAGGAAGCACTAAAGCCTTCTTTACCCCAACTTCATCACTAGGAACTTAAAAACTACTGTAAATCAATGAGTTATCATCTCAAGATTAGTCTACATGCCCTCCAAGCTATTTTTAAACCATCCGATTTTCCTCTAACTGTCTATATTTTCTTCCTCTCTTGTTATCTCATTTGCGAATCTGATCATCTCTCTTCGTTCCGCTCTATTTATGCAATTAGAACCTCTCCCCTTCTCTGTCATTGCGAGCTCCCCCTTATGTCATTGCGAGGATTTTCTTTTATTGTCATTGCGAGGA
>CAKZQH010000020.1 GCA_937139565.1 uncultured Nitrospiraceae bacterium
AAGTTGATTAATGGTATAATAAAGCTATGTTTGATTTAGGAATGCAGGAACTCATAGTTATCTTCATTGTTGCGCTCCTTGTTTTTGGACCAAAGAAATTACCCGAATTGGGATATGCTTTAGGAAAAACTATGAATGAGATAAAAAAGGCTTTCCAAAGTGCTAAATCAGAAATGGAAAAAGAGATTAATGAAGTGAAGGAAACAGTAGAAGAGGCCAAAAAAGACATAAAAAATCCCCTCGAATTAAAAGATGAACTTTTTAAAGATGTACCCTCTCTTTCTGATCTAAGGATAGATAAACACATCGAAAACATTGCTCGCAAAGAAATTGAGAAAAAGGAGTAATGATGAATGGAAGACCAGAAAATGTCATTAATGGCTCATCTTTCAGAACTGAGAAAGAGAATAGTTGTCTGCTTAGTCGCCATTCTAATAGCTTTTATTTTAACTTTTAGTTTATCTGAATATATTTTTGAACTTTTGCTCTATCCACTTAGATATTCTCCTCAGTTTTCACTTAAAGAAGGGATAGTTTTCGTACCTGAACAGAAACTTCAAAATACAAAGCTTGTATTTTTAGGGCCTGCTGAAGCATTCTGGATGAATATGAAAATAGCCCTCGTGAGTGGTTTTATTCTTACAATTCCCATAATTTTTTACCAGCTTTGGAAATTTATATCTCCCGGTTTATATGCTCACGAGAAAAGGTATGTGCTTCCATTTGTTTTAAGTGCAACAGGACTTTTTCTTATAGGAGTTACATTTTGTTACCTCATTGTACTGCCCTTTGCTATGAGTTTTTTACTCAATTACAAAGTAGGAGATTTTCTAATGCCCATGCTATCAGTTGGACTTTATGTAGATTTTCTTCTTAAGTTTCTTCTTGCCTTTGGATTTGTGTTTGAATTGCCAATTCTTATAGTCATCACAACTCGAATGGGCATTATATCTCCTAAAACACTTCAAAAGTATAGGAAACTTGCTTTAGTGCTTGCATTTGTAGTGGCTGCAATTATAACGCCTACTCCTGATGCTTTCAATCAAACACTGATGGCAGTTCCGATGATAATCCTATACGAAGTCGGAATTTGGATTTCAATAATTTTAAATAAAAGAAAGGACAAAGAAAATGGAAGGTCGGAGTAGATCCTTAAAAGTAATAGCTTCTGACATTTCAGAGGGATTTATTACCGTAAATCCTATTTTTCTTAAAAAGTTAAAAGAAAACGAAATAAAAGAATTGCAAGAAGTTCTTTTAAAAACGGAAAGACAGATAAGAGCTGAGCCTTTTCCTTTTAATGATACTTTACAGATAAGGAAGAGAAACATGAAACTTCAAAGAATTTCCCAAGCAATGGTTGTAATAAAAAACTTTCTCGAAGGGAGAATATGAAAATAGCACTTATTGGCTTTTCTAACTCGGGGAAAACAACGCTTTTTAATGCAATGACCCATCAAAAGATTGAAGTATTGCCATCTATAACACCACCTGAAACAGTTCATAAAGGAGTGCTTCAGGTAGAAGATGAAAGATTAAGAAAAATTAGCGAAATAGTAAAACCTAAAAAAACCACATTTGCGAATGTGGAATGCATTGACACAGCAGGTTTTTTGAGAAATAATCCATCGCACAATACAAAAGTGACAAGAGAGCTCTATGAAGCAGATGCTCTTATTTTTGTTCTCAGGGGTTTTGACTCGCCTTCAGTTCCCTATCAGTTCGATTCAATTGATCCTTTTAGAGATTTGAATGAGCTTGAGTATGAACTTCTTATGTTTGATCTTGATCTGATCACAAAAAGAATTGAGCGAATGGATGAACAGAAAAAGAAAGGCCAGAAAATTAATGATAGAGAAAGAGAAATTCTTGAAAATCTGAAGATACATCTTGAAGAGAGTAATCCTATTCGTACATATCCTCTCTCAGACGAACAATTAAGAGAAATAAAACATCTCAGTTTTCTTACAATAAAGCCATTTTTATCTGTGATAAATGTAGATGAAAAATCTTTTAGTCTCGGAAAATATAAAGAAAAGGATGTAATGATAGTTTGCGCACCTTTAGAAATGGAGATAAATCAGCTACCAGAAAATGAAGTGTCAACTTTTCTTGAAGCACTTGGAATAGAAGAACCAGTCAGTAAAAAAATTATACGAAAAGCCTATGAACTACTTGATTATATTTCCTTTTTTACAGCAGGTCCTCAAGAAGTAAGAGCATGGAGTATAAAAAAAGGCACCAAAGCAGTTGAAGCTGCAGGCAAGATTCACTCTGACATACAGAGAGGTTTTATAAGAGCAGAGGTTATCGCATATAATGATTTTATTTTATCCGACGGAGATTTTATAATAGCTAAACAAAAGGGTGTTTTTAGACTCGAAGGAAAGGAGTATGAAGTCAAAGATGGGGATGTTATAACCTTTAGATTTAAGATATAAACTTTGGAGGGGGAATTATGGGTTTTTTTAGCGAATTTGACAAGAAAACAAGGCTTCGCTGGAAAATGATTATGCCTATTGCAATGGTAATTACCATCGGAGTTATTGCTACTGTTATAGTTACAGGATATGGTGCCTATCAAATAGCCTACAATGTTTCTGTTCACTTTGGAGCAAAGGATGTTTCGCCTGAAATAATGAAGCAAGTAAGAAATCTTCAATTACTTTTCGCAGTGCTTGGTTTTTTAGGTGTCATTTCTGCCTGTGTGATTTTGTATTTAACTTATATGATTACTCACAAACCACTAAACATTCTCGATAAAACCCTATACGAAATCTCACAGGGAGACCTTACCGTGAAGGTTGGGTATACAGATCGTTTTGATGTGGTTGGAAGACTTGCAAGAAGTATTGATAAGGTACTTCAGGCATTCATTAATCTTAATGATAAATCTCTTGAGTATTCTCAGAGACTTGCCGAAGGGGTTGATCAGTGTAACAGAGTGATAGATAAAACAATAGAGGGAGCAAAGAGGCAATCTCAACAGGCAAGTCAGATAGCTACAGCTTCTGAACAAATGACACAGACCATAACAGATATAGCTCACAATGCCTCAAAGGCATCTGAAACAGCCACCTTAGCTATGCAAACAGCTGAGAAGGGGCAAAAAATCACCAATCAGACTATAGAAAAGGTTAAAACTGTCTATGGCACAACAGAAGAACTGGGTGAAATGGTTGAGAAATTAAACAAAAGTGCTTCTGAAATAGGAGAAATTGTTACTGTAATTAAGGATATCGCAGACCAAACAAATTTACTTGCCCTAAATGCAGCAATTGAGGCAGCAAGAGCAGGAGAACAGGGTAGAGGATTTGCGGTTGTGGCCGATGAGGTTCGTAAACTGGCAGAGAAAACTATCAAAGCAACAGAAGAAATTTCTAAGAAAATTGGTGCTATTCAGAATGACACAAACCTTACTACCCAATCAATGAAAAGAGAACTCATAGAGGTTAAAGAGGTAAATGAAGCAGTAAAAATGTTAGGAGATACCCTTTCAGAGATAGTGTCTTCCGTTGTAATGGTAAAGGATCAGATAACGCAGATTGCAACTGCTGTTGAAGAACAATCTGCTGCAAGTGAAGAAGTTAGCAGAAATGTGGAGGAGAGTGCGAAAATAGCTTTGGAAATAGAAAAACTTGCGGAGGAAATTGTTAAAGATGCCTATAATATTCTTAAAATATCCTCCGATTTGAGACATACCTCTTCAATTGTAAAAACTAAAAGGAGTCAGGAGCTACTGTTTGACATATTTAAAGGAGACCACGAAAGGATGTTTATTAGAGTTTTTGCTCACTTAAGAGGGTTAGATAAACTTGATCCTGAAAAACTTGCTGATTATCGCTCCTGTGGAGTAGGTAAGTGGTATTATGGAGAGGAAGGGCAAAGGTTTAGAGATCTTCCAGGTTTTTCAGAGCTTGAAGAAGTTCATAAAAGCTGTCACAACTTAGGTAAAGAGATAGTTATTGCTCATAATGCCGGTGATACTGCGAAAGTCAGAAAATTAATGGCTGAAATAGATAAAAAGAGTGAGAAGCTCAAGTTTTTACTTGACCAGATGAAAAAGGGTTATCTTGCACGAATTGGGTAAAGAATGCTATTATTAACCATTAAGTATGGAGAGGTGGCCGAGTTGGTCGAAGGCAGCCGCCTGCTAAGCGGTTGTGGGGTCAAAAGCTCCACCCAGGGTTCGAATCCCTGCCTCTCCGCTCTTTCTACTATTCATGATTATCAGTTTAATTAAATTCTCCTTATTTTTCAAGTGCTTATAAAAGTTATCTTTCTATAATTTTCTACTTTGCTCTATTGATATCTGCTATTCAATGAAAGTATCATAAACGGTAATAGTATTAATTTTACACTCGATACCGTAAGAAGGATGGACTGTGTTTATTGATACCCAATTTCATCACGAGAAAATTAAAAACCTTTGTAAATCAATAAGTTATCATCTAAAGATTAGTCTAAATGCTCTTTAGGCTATATTTAAACTATCAGATTCCTGACTTTGTCAGATAAAATTTGTAAGTCATTGATATTTCAATAAAATACCTTCAAAATCTGCTCATTTTTG
>CAKZQH010000021.1 GCA_937139565.1 uncultured Nitrospiraceae bacterium
GACGTGGTTATTGAGCCTGATGAACGAAACAATATAAAAAGGGAAGTATTGATTCCTAAAGGTCACTCTAATGAACCAAGCCAGAGAAGCAGAACGAAGAGAAATGAGTGAAGATTAATCATGATTTTTTAGAGAAAAGCCTTGGAAAAAGTTTCTAAAGAATCTATAAAGGTCCTTCCACTTTTTAAAAGTAGAAGGACCTTTTATTTTTATAGAGTTATCTTTGTAAGTTTGTCAAAGATGTGAATTGTGTCAACGAATCTTATTAACCTTTGCTTGGAATCAATTGCCAATGAATGAGTTCTTGCTCCACCACCGAAAAACCTGACTCCATTTAAAAGGTCTCCCTTTGTTACTCCAGTGGCTACGAAAATTATATTATTTGCCGGAACAAGGTCATCAAGGGTATAGACTTTGTCTTCACTTATATCCATACCATACTGAATTGCTCGCTTTTTTTCATCCTCATTTCGCCATCTCATCCTTGCCTGCATCTCTCCTCCAAGACTCTTTACAGCTGCTGCTGAGAGAACCCCTTCAGGAGCACCCCCAATTCCCATCAGGGCATGGATTCCAGTTCCCTCTACTGTGGCTGCAATTGCTGGAGTGATGTCTCCATCGGAGATTAGCTTTATTCTGGCGCCAGCAGCCCTGATCTCTTTAATCAAACTTTCGTGTCGAGGCCTATCAAGAACTACTACCACAAGGTCATCTATATCCCTTCCAAGAGCCTTAGCAAGAGATTCAAGATTGTCCTTAACTGGTCTTCTTATGTCAACCATTCCCTTTGCCTGAGGTCTTACAACAAGTTTTTCCATATAGGTGTCTGGGCAATAAAGAAGGCCGTTTCTATCTGTAACAGCCATTACTGTAAGTGCATTTGGCATTCCAGTGGCGCAGAGATTGGTTCCTTCAAGAGGATCAACTGCAATGTCAACTTCAGGGCCTGTTCCATCTCCAACTTCTTCTCCTATGTATAACATGGGAGCTTCATCTCTTTCTCCCTCACCAATTACAATTCTTCCACGAATTGGAATATCATTGAGGGCTTTCCGCATAGCTGAAACAGCTGCCTGATCTGCTTCTTTTCTATTACCTTTCCCCATAAGTCTTGCTGACTCTATGGCAGCAAGCTCACAAACCCTTAAAATGGAAAGTATCAAATCGCTGTTCATCTTTGCTCCTCCTTGTATTTTTTTTAATTAACAAAACACAGGGTATTTCAAGCTTCGTCCCTTAAATTACTCCCTTTTCTTTAAGACTAATATAGCAACCATTCCCTATAATTACATGGTCAAGAAGGGAAATTTCAAGTATTCGGGAGGCTTCTAAAAGCTTCTTAGTTATCTCTATATCCTCTTTACTCGGAGTAGGATCTCCGCTTGGATGATTATGGGCAACCACTAATGCATAGGCTGACTCTTTTATAGCTTCCTTAAAAACTTCTCTTGGATGAATAAGGGATTGATTCAGAATACCCTCTGAAATTTTTACTTCTTTTATAAGTTTAAGCTTGGTATCAAGTAGAAGCGCAATAAATACTTCTTTCTTTAAATTATTTAACTTGGGTATTAAGTATTCATAGATTGCAGAAGCTGAATTTAATAACTGCTCCGCAGCCTTGTGACTTATAAGTCTTTTTCCAATCTCAAAAGATGCTTTTATTTGAGCAATCTTAGCATCTCCAAGTCCCTTAAAGGCTCTGAGCTCTGCAACAGAAGCATCATCTAATCCTTTAATTCCATCGAATTTTTGCAAAAGTTCTATAGATAGCTCTAAAACTGAGAGATTATTTGTTCCTGTTCTTAAAATAATGGCAAGTAATTGAGCATCACTAAGAGAGTCTGCTCCATATTTAAGAAGTCTTTCTCTTGGCCTTTCCTGTTCTGGCCACTTTCTTATCGAGCTCATTTTATTCCTGCGCCAGTATTTACCTCTCTGTCAAGGGTTAGAACGGAAATCTTCCCATTTTCATCTGTGGCTGCAAGAAGCATTCCCTGAGATTCAACTCCCATAAGTTTAGCAGGCTTTAGGTTATAAAGCACTACAATCTTTCTCCCTACAAGCTCCTCAGGAGAATATTGCTCTCCTATACCAGCTACTATTTGCCTGAGTTCTCCCACATCTACTTTAATTTTAATAAGCTTCTTAGAACCTTTAATCCTCTCAGCCTCAATAACTTTTCCTACTTTAAGCTTTATTTTCATGAAATCCTCAATGCCTATAAGTTCATCCACTTTTTCCTCCTTGTTTTCTTTTATCTTAGTTGGGATTTCCACTCGAGGGAAAAGTTGCTCTATTTTCTCAGTATTGACATCCTCAATTTCTATTTGCCACTTTAACATACTTAAATCAGCACTTTTACTGTTAAGTCCAAGAGCAGTCCAAATCTTGGAAAAAGTCTCTGGCATAAAAGGATAGATAAAGAGAGAGATTAATCGGATTGCATTCCATACATTAAATAGCACATAGGGAACTTCAACTGGATTTTCCTTTGCCAGCTTCCAGGGCTCCTTTTTTGCAATGTAGTTGTTTGTATGAGAAATTATCTCCCAAATCTTTTCAAGTATCAAATTTAATTTGAACTCATCCCACAATGATTCATTATCAATTTCATCAATCAGTTCTTTTATCTTTAAAGTGAAATTATCATCTCTCCATATGGGCTTTATTATGCCAGCAGTGTATTTATCACACATTACCAGAAATCTATTGACAAGATTGCCAAGATCATTGGCAAGGTCATTATTTAATCTTCTAAGAAGAGCTTCTTCGGAAAAATCACCATCTAATCCAAATGATACCTCTCTGAAAAGAAAATACCTGAACACATCGACACCGTATTTTTGAACAACCTCCTCGGGATTCACGACATTACCAAATGATTTTGACATTTTTGCTCCTTTCACAGTCCACCAACCATGAGCAAAGATGTTTTGTGGAAGTGGAAGTTCTAATGCCATAAGCATAGTAGACCAATAAACAGCATGAGTTGTGAGTATGTCTTTCCCAATTAAATGATGGTCTGGTGGCCACCAATTCGTATCCTTTGGAGAGAGATATTTTAATGCGGAGTAATAATTTACAAGAGCATCAAACCAGACATAGGTGGTATAATTGGTATCAAAAGGCAAAGGGATTCCCCATTCAAGTCTATGTTTTGGACGGGATATGCATAGGTCTCCTAAGGGCCTTGTTTTTAGAAATCCGAGAACTTCGTTTTTTCTGGTTTCTGGAAGTATATATAGAGGATTGTTCTCAATATGCTCAATTAAACTATTCTGATATTTTGACATGAGAAAAAAGTAATTTTCTTCCTCAATACACTCTACTTCTCTTCCACAATCAGGGCATTTTCCATCTATGAGGTCTTTTTCTGTCCAGAATCTCTCACAGGGAGTGCAATACATGCCACAGTATTTTCTTTTTACAATTTCACCTTTGTCATATAATAATTGAATTATCTCCTGAACAATCCTTTTGTGTTCTTCATCAGTAGTCCGAATAAAGGCATCATTACTAATATTCAATCTCTTCCAGAGATTCTTAAAATTATTAACCATTAAATCTGCATGTTCCTTAGGATGCCTTCCGTGCTTTTTTGCCGCCTGTTCAACCTTTTGTCCGTGTTCGTCAGTGCCAGTGAGAAAAAACACCTTTCTTCCTTTAAGCCTCTTATATCTTGCCAGAATATCAGCCGCTACTGTTGTATAGGCATGTCCTATATGAGGAATATCATTCACATAATAAATAGGTGTAGTTATGTAAAACCCTTTTAGAGAGTCTTTCTCTAAAATCTGCTGAGAATTAATCATTTTTCTCCTCCTGTGTTTTCATCGGAAGAATCATCTGCGGTTTTATTTAAAATGTATGAAATTCTCTTTATCTCAGGCTCCATTTCTTCTTGTGTTATAACTTCATCTTCAACTATCTCCTCTATTTCCCCGTAATATTCATAGCGAAGGCAACATTTGAGTCTTCCACATACTCCAGAGAGTTTGGACACATTTAATACAATTTCCTGTTCTTTTGCCATTTTTAGTGAAATAGGCTTAAAAAAACTAATATATCTGCGGCAACATATCTCCATACCGCATACTCCAATACCACCAAAAAACTTTGCTTCATCCCGAATTCCTATCTGGCGCATTTCAATTCTTGTTTTAAATTTTGCAGCTAAATCCTTCACAAGCTCCCTAAAATCAATGCGTCCTTCAGCAGTAAAATAAAAAATTATCCTCTTCCTGTCTAATGCCGCCTCAACAACAAGAAGCTTCATTGGAAGTTTTCTTTCTTTTATCCTCTCAAGACAAAACTCTTTGGCTTCTTGCTCAAGAATTAAATTTTTTTGATAATTTTCCATATCTTCCTGTGTGGCAATCCTAATTATAGGCTTTAAATTAGTCTCTTCTCCCTTTGACTGATGCACAACCTTACCTAAGGTTATGCCAAAGTCTCCTTCCACAACAACCATATCTCCTACTTTTATTTCTTCAAAATTGCTTACAAAACGATAAACTTTCCCAAAAGGTCTTATTCTTACATGAACTATATTATCCATTTATTATTCCCTCAACTAATTTTTTAGTATAATTCCATACTATTGATTTATTAAGATTTAGATCAATGTTTTTTCTAATCTCAAGCATTTTGTCATATATATCAAATATATCCTTAAGTTGTAAATTATCCTTTTGCTCTAACTCAACGGATAAAATTTTAGCATCTTTACTCAAGAATCGGCATACGAGCATATCTCGAAGTACAATGCAAAAAAAATCAATCCATCTTTTAATATCTTCGTTTTCTTTCCATGGAGGTCTTTTATTCCCCTTTAAATTCAGGCTATCAATGAACCACTTTACATCATTAAGCAAATCACCATATATTAAAAATCCCGGTCTTCCCATAGCTAAACTTAAAAGCAATGTTTTATTGTCATATGAAGAAACAAAATCTTCCATTGCTTTCTTAGGAAGTGGAGTAAAGTATATTTTAAAACATCGAGAGATTAATGGTTCTGGAAGAGAATAAATGTTTTCGCAAGTAAGAATAATTGTGGTATTCAAAGGCGGCTCTTCAAGGGTTTTCAAAAAAGCATTTGCTGCTGATATGTTCATTCTATGAGCTTCCTTTACGATTACTACCTTATACTTTGACTCAAGAGCACGATAGTATATAAATTCTTCAATCTCCCTTATTAAATTTACGGTTAATACCTCTTTTTCTGGCAAAATAAGCTTTACATCAGGATGAACTAAGGCATCTATTTTTTTACAGGATTGACATTGGTTACAAAACTCAAACTCCTCTGAGTCTTTAGATAGAGTCATATTATTACAATTTAAAGCCTTTGCATAGGCAATTGCAGTCTCTGTTTTTCCTATATACGGATCTCCTATAAAAAGAAAAGCATTGGGAATTTTACCTGTTCTTAGTGTACCACTTAACATTTTTATTACTTTTTTTTGAAAAATTCCCTTCATATTATTTAAAGCCCAAAGATTAAACTAATTTTTCTATGAACTTCTTCACAAATTTCAATCGGTGGTCTGTAGGCATCTATTACTAAAAATCTTTCTTTCTCAATTGATGCAATCTGAAGATAACCCTCTCTAACTTTGTTGTGAAATTTAATGTCTTCCATCTCAAAGCGGTCCCTTTTATTTATATCTTTGTTTCTTTTAAGTCCTATTTCTGCTTGAAGATCCAATAGCACTGTAAAGTCTGGCATGAAGTCGCCTAAAAGCATTTTATTTAAATTACGGATTAAATCAATTGAAACACCTCTTCCAAATCCTTGATAAGCAAGAGTTGAGTCAGTAAATCTATCGCATATAACAATATAGCCTTCTTTCAAAGCCGGTTTAATGACTTCCTCTACATGCTGAACCCTATCAGCAAAATATAGCAAAAGTTCGCATAGACTATTTATAGGCACATTCGAGTTTAGCAATATTTCACGAATTTTTTTACCTGCTAAGGTGTCTCCCGGTTCAAAGGTCTTCAATACCTTAAAACCCTCTGCCTTAAACTTTTCAGCAAGAAGGTTCACCTGAGTGGTTTTACCAGAGCCTTCGATACCTTCAAATGTTATGAAAATTCCTTTAGTCATTCAGGAGTGAGTTTTTCAAATCTTGAAGAAGCCTGCAAACTCTTTGAGAGGCTTCTATGTCTAAGGATCCCATCCCACAGGATGGTGAAATGAGGGAATTTTTATTTATAAGAGGTATTTCCCTTTCAAACTCTTTGATTTTCCTTTTAGCAGCACTAATGATATCTTCGTCACTGAGCGAATAGATATCATCGGTAGTAGGAACGAATCCCCAGGCAACAAATCCTCCCTTTTTCAGAAATTCTTCGAGGTCATCCTTGTAGCTTTTCAAAAAATCAAAAAAGAAAAAGGCATCAAAACTTAGAATATCTATGCCTGAAGATAGAACATCCTTCCAATCAGCTCTTCCACAGCAGTGAAGCCCTACCTTTGCATTGAGGGATTTAATAAAGGAGACCATTTCTGTGATTAATCTCATACTTTCAGCCTGCTCAACAGCTATATACGCAGATGTTCCAACTGCCTGTAATATGGGCTCATCTATGAATATTAATACTTCATCAGCAAAATTCCCTAAAAAATCTATCTGCCAGCGAACTTTTGCCTTAAGATGAAGTAAGGTCAACTCTCTCAATGTTTCATCAAAATATATAGGCTTTCCCTCTTCATCTTTTAGTGAAAGAGCAAAGGTAACTGGACCTGTTATCTGTCCTTTGAAAAATCTAAGCCTCTTTCCTTTAAGTCTATCAGCTATTACATAAAGTCCCTTAGCATAGTCTTCGCCTATAGGAATAGAAAGGTCATCGGAATATTCACTTAACCATTGTATAATCTTTTCTTCGTCTTTTTTTAAAAACACCCTATCGGATTCAACAATTAAACAGGGAAAACCTTCGGAATATTGAGCTATCATAGATTCTCGAGGAGAATATTTAGGAAGCTGAGGCCAAAAGGGTATGTCAAAATACTCCATAATTAGTTCACAGGCTTGAGAAGCTTCCTCATGAGGCATGCTTCCTATGCCTGTTGTGCTAAAAGGCAGAAAAGTCATGACTACTCCTTAGATTTAATCTTTCTCAATATTTCAGGATATTCCTTAGTAAAATCAGGATAAACTCTTTTTAAAAAAAGTTTAATTGCCTTGATTTCTATATCTATATCATCTATTCGGCCCAGTTTTTTTTCAATAAGTTCAAGCTTCTCTGATATGCTCTTAATCTCTTTTTCAATCAGGGCAATCTGTTCTTTTAAAACTATTAAGTCTTTCATTTGTTATTCCTTAAAAAAATTATTTATTTCTTCTTTGAGCTCTCATTTTTTTGCGGAGTTTTCTGTACTTGTGCTTTTTTATTTTTTTCTTTCTCCACTTAAGAACATTTCCCACTCACTTCACCTCCTTTACTTTTAGCGTTGCCATAAAAGCCTCAATCCACAGTTCATTTACCGTGGAATTTAATCCATCATAGGCAAGTGAAACAATCGGTATATTATAATCCTTTTGTATAAATCTTAACAAAGCTGTCACTATAGCACCAGGCATACAGCCAAATGGCATAGTATTTATTATGCCACTTACACCTTTTTTTATTAAATCAATACTCTTACCAATACTAAGCACAGTTTCGCCCTCAAAGGAATCTGGTATATATGGATAGGCAAAGTTAAAAAGCTCTCCTGTGGAGGGCTCCTTCAAAAATTTTAACTTTCCCTTCAAAAGAGCAGAAAAATTCCTTTCAACTTTCCACTGGAAAAATTTATTAACAAGAATTTTTATAATAGCAGATTTATCCTTTTTTATCAAGGCCTTTCTTAATGCCATTTTGTTTACATAGTGTATCCACTCTTCCATAGGAGTAAGATAAACCTCTGCACCTAATGCTTCGAGCTTTCTTATTAAATTTTCATTTGAAAAGCTGTGTGATCTAACAAAAATCTCTCCCACAATTCCTACCACTGGCTTCTTGTCATTATATTTCTGAATGCCCTCAAAGTCTCGACGCATAGATTTTATTAGAACTTTTAAATCTCCATTTTTTGCTCTGAGGGTGTCGTAAATTTTGTGAAGATAATGTTCATAAATTTCATCGGTCTCACCCTTGTTTTTCTCATAGGGTCGTGTTTCAAGTAAAAGTTTTATAAGTAAACCATAGGCAACTATTCCCTGCCATGCCCGAAGTGAAAACTCTCCACCTGCAATGTTTAAGTCTCTGTAAAACTGAGCATCCTGCTGTGGGGAATAAACGGGAACATCTTCCAAACCGACTCTATTGAGAATAATCTTATGGGACACATTATACTGGCCAAACCTGCAAGGACCAGCTCCAGATGGCATGAAAAAGGCTGTTTTTTCAGCCTTAAAATCTGAAGAATGGACTATCTTCAGCATGTCACCAAGAGTTACAAGATAAGGAAAACACTCTCCACCGCCAATATATTTTTTAGCAAGCTCAAGGGATTCCTTGTCTGATGGAGGCATAACTTCTGCATCTATACCGCAGTAATTAAAAGCTGCTTTGAGAGCAAATGCATGGTCAGACATACGAGGAATGTAAATTGTCCTTTTTGTAATATCTCCAATTTTACTTCTAAGGGTATAAACAGAAAGATTTATATCCTTTGCATTAAATCTATCTCTACTTTCTAAACTTTCTATAAAAGCCTCCAGCCTTGTGAGAACTCCTGCATCAGCACTGTGTTCATCAATCTCAAGAATGAGATTCGGTTTTTTCCCTAATTCATTCTTAAAATAATTGATTATAAAGGAATCCGGTCCACATGAGAAATTAGTGATGTAAATTGGGTATATTTCGTCAGTTTTTAAGATAAATCTGGCTGCTCTTACTATCCTCTGCCCAGAACGCCAGTAAAGGTTTGTCCAGTCTTCTTTTATATTTATTTTTTCAAGCGGAAGCATGTCAAATGGAATAGGCAAAACATTAAGTCGTGTAAGTTTTCCAGAAATATCAAGGCTTACAGCAGAATCAAAGGAGTTATATGCTCTACCTACTAAAACCACCGTTGCTCTCTGTCCCAAGGTTTTATCTCGAGCAGTTTCAAGTAGCCTCATTCCTTCTCTCTGAAGAGCTATTAAAAAATCTCTCTGCTTTTCTTTAGCTAAGTTAATTAGCGTATCAATATTCTTAAGATTTACAAGTCCTCTAAAAGCTTCTTTGAGTTCTTTTCTTAAATAATCATAACCCCTTGAATAATCTATTCTCGGTATGATAAATCTCCCTTCAGGAAAAAGTCCCTTACTTACATAAGGAATAGTTTGAACAAGAGGACAGCAAAGACCTCTCTCATATTCATCATTCATGTTTAAATTAATGAAACTCGGTATAAAGATGAGATCCACTCCTCTATCAATCAGTTCTGCAATATGTCCATATGATACCTTGAGGGGAAAACAGGCTTCAGAGGGAATTTTTTCAATTCCCTTAGATATGATTTTTTTGTTTGTTTTTCCAGATATTTCAACGTTAAATCCAAGTTCCCATAAAAAAGTACTCCAAAAAGGAAGTTGTTCTTGAAAAAAGAATATATAGGGAATACCAATAACTGGTGCTTTTCTATGTTTAAATTTTTCCTCATACTCTTTGTGAACCTTCCACAGAAGCTCTTCCCTTGTTTTTACAGGATCAAGAAGTTTTGAAGAAAATTCTCTTTTCTCATATTTTTCGCATCGTCCTCCGTAGAACAGATAGGTATCATCACTCTGTATTTTTACTCGGTTTATCTCGCAGTAATTTGGACAACCCTGACACTCAAAAGATGAAATGCTATATGTGCTATCTACAAGGGAGAAGCCCTTAAATTTTGTTTCTTTTCCATTTTTCATTTTATCTTTCGCTATTAAAGCTACACCAATTGCTCCCATTACTTCGTGATGAGGAGGGATTATGAAATCAAAGTTTTTGCCTATTTTTGACTCAAGATAGTTTTTAAAAGCTGCTACAACAGCCCGATTGAAAGCCACTCCACCTTGAAAAAAAATCCTCTCTCCAATAGGCTTTTCAGCCACTACTCGATTTATGTAATTTTCTACAATACTATAACAAAGCCCTGCTATAAGATCCTCTTTTTTTGCTCCTTTATGAAGATTAATTACAAGTGAGTTCTCCATAAATACAGTACATCTTTCACCTAATCTACAGGGTTTTTGAGATGAGAATGCAAGGCGCTGAAATTCCTGAAGAGTCACTCCTAATTTATCAGCCTGTTCCTCAATAAAAGAGCCTGTTCCAGCAGCACAAGCCTTATTCATCTCAAAGTCAACTACTTTTCCGTCCTTGAGCTTTATATATTTTGAATCTTGTCCACCTATTTCGAAGATAGTATCAATGGTGCTATCAATGTATATAGCACCTCTTGCATGAGCAGTTATTTCGTCTTTTACCACATCAGCACCAACAAAATCACCAATCATATAGCGACCAGAACCGGTAACTCCAACTCCCTTTATTTTAATGTGAGGATACTCTTCAGAAATTTGTCCAATTCCCTTTTTTACTGCATCAATGGGACGGCCTGCTGTAAGTAGATATCTTTTTGTAATTAGTTTGCCTTCTTCATCTATTAAAACTACATTTGTACTTACAGAACCAACATCAATACCCAAATAGGCTGATTGTGAAGTTGAGGAAGACTCTGGAATTGAGATTGACTGAACAGACTCTTCTACAAGAGGTTTAGGACCATACTCTATCTTAGTTTTTATTTTTGTTAGGCGTTCAATCAAGCCTTCATCAAGATAAACTGTCGACTCTACTGCCTTCAGTGCCGCACCTATTGCTCCCGTTACCTCAAAGTTTTGGGGAATAAGAATCTCATCTATTTCAAGTACTCTTTTAAAAGCCTCCACCATACCTTTATTAGCAGCAACTCCACCTTGAAAGGCAACTACAGCCTCTGGAGTTCTTCCTTTAAACATCGTTGCCTTAAAATTTCTTGCCAGGGCAAAACAAAGACCAGCAATAATATCCTCAACAGGAGTGGCGATCTGCTGGAGATGTATCATATCAGATTTAGCAAATACGCTGCATCTTCCAGCTATCTTTGATGGTTTTTTTGACCTAATTGAAAGCTCACTAAACTCTTCAATCCTAAGACCTAATCTTTCTGCCTGCTGCTCAAGAAAAGAACCTGTGCCAGCTGCACAAATACTGTTTAAGGAAAAATCCTTAATTCGGCCTGAACTATCAAGAAATATAAGTTTAGAATCTTCTCCACCGATTTCTATTATAGTTCTAACCTCGGGATACAAAAAGGACGTTGCTGTTGCTTGAGATACGATTTCATTCACATAAGGTGCAGAGAGAGTTTTTGCAATAAATCGGCCTGATACCCCTGTGAAACATACTTTAAGATTTCCTCTTTTTTGTAAGATTTCTTTTAAAATTCCATAGAGTATTTGTGCAGGTTTTCCGAAGTGTTTAACATATCTTTTTTCGAAAAGAGTTCCTTGAAAATCTATAATAGCTATCTTTGCAGTCTCACTTCCTACATCAATTCCGAGAAAAAACTCAGAAACCATACTCTCGCCATCTGGTATTTACAAGTTCAATAATTTCCTTTGCTTGCCTAATCTCCTCTGGCCAATCTCTCATCATGCCCTCTTCCTTTGTTTTTCGAGTGGCATCAATTCCCATTTTCCCACCAAATCGAGGAAAACTTGATGCATGATCTAACTCATCAAGGGGACCCTCTGAAATAATAACATCTCTTCTCCAGTCAACATTATTAAGTACCTTCCAGGCTGTAGTTGAAAGGTCCTGAACATTAACGTCCTCATCAACTACAATAATAAGCTTAGAAAACATCATTTGTCCCATTCCCCAAAGGCCATGAATTATCTTTTTGCCATGACCTGGATACTGTTTTTTTATGGAAATAATTGCTGCATTGTGGAAAACTCCTTCCATTGGCAGATTCATATCCACAATCTCAGGAAACTGTAAGCGTAAAAGAGGAAGAAAAATGCGCTCTGTAGCTTTACCCATGTAACAATCTTCCATAGGAGGTTTTCCCACTACCGTAGCTGGATAAATAGGCTCCTTTCTGTGAGTCATACAAGTGAGATGGAATACAGGAAATTTATCAACAGGAGAATAAAAGCCTGTATGGTCACCAAAGGGACCTTCATCCCTGAGTTCACCTGGTTCTACATAACCCTCTAAAACAATCTCTGCATTAGCCGGCACTTCTATATCTGAGGTTACACATTTTACCATCTCCACAGGACTTTTTCTCAAAAAACCAGCAAATACCATCTCATCTACTCCATAGGGAAGAGGAGCTGTAGAGGCATAAATCACAGCTGGATCTCCTCCTATAGCAACAGCTACTGGCATTCTTTTACCGAGTTCCTTGTATTTCCGATAATGGACTGCACCGTCCTTATGAATATGCCAATGCATGCCAGTAGTTCTACTATCATACACATGCATTCTATACATACCGCAGTTTTGGTTGCCTGTTTCCGGGTCTTTAGTAAAAACTAAGGGAAATGTTATAAACCTTCCTCCGTCAAGGGGCCAGGTTTTTAACACAGGAAGCTTGCTTAAGTCTGGCTCGTGATTTATTACTTCCTGACAGGGCGCTGATTTAACCCTTTTTGGAAAGTATTTCTGAATCTCAATGAGTTCAAAGACTGCTTTTATTTTTTCCTTAAAGCTACGAGGAGGTGTCTGATTTAAAAGGGCTATGATTCTCTTTGCTACATCATCTAAAGAAGTGACTTCTAAAGCCAAACACATCCGCTGAAAGGAACCAAATATGTTTGTAACAACAGGAATATTTGATCCTTTAACTTTCTCAAAAAATAGAGCTTTTCCACCGTTTGGACTTTTGCTCATCCTATCGGTAATTTCTGAGATCTCGAGTTCAGGATCAACCTCTACTGGAACTCTATGTAAAAGCCCATGTTCTTCAAGGTTTTTTATAAAATCTCTTAAGTCTCTATATGCCATATGTTATTATCTCTTCTACAAAAGCCTTCTGTCAAATGGGAGCATTTATAGCTTTTTTAGAAATTAAGCAGTGTTTTACAACAATTCTCCCAAAAAAGACCTATTTAATCCTTTTTTCTTGAAGGAAGCACCGCAAGACCAGGCAATTCTTTACCCTCAAGAAGTTGAAGGGCTGCGCCTCCTCCTGTAGATATGAAAGATATGGAATCGCTAACTCCTGCCTTATGAACAGCATAGTCAGTGTCACCGCCTCCAACAATGGTAAATGCATAGGAATCAGCAACAGCATGGGCAAGAGCAAGGGTTCCTCTTGAGAAGGCATCTATTTCGAATACTCCCATAGGTCCATTCCAAAGAATAGTTTTTGCATCATGCAGAGCCTCTGTAAAGAGCTTAACAGAAGCTGGCCCTATGTCAAGACCACGCCAGTTAGGTGGAATTTCCTGTACAGGAACTATTTTTGCTTCTGAAGTGTTTTCCATGCTCTGAGCAATAACCACATCAACAGGCAGATAAAACTTAACTTTGTTTTTGCGAAGCTTTTCCATTGTTTTTAATGCAAAATCTATCATCTCGTTTTCAACAAGGGAGTCCCCTACCTCGTATCCCATTGCTTTTATGAAAGTAAAAGCCATTCCTCCACCAATTATTACCTTATCTGCCTTGTCAGCAAGATTCTCAAGCACACCAATCTTTCCTCCCACCTTTGCTCCACCAAGGATTACTACAAAGGGTCTTATGGGAGACTCAACTGCACCTTTTAAATACTCAATTTCTTTTTTAAGAAGAAAACCAGCAGCAGAAGTTAAAAATTTAGGTATTCCAACAATAGAAGCATGGGCTCTATGGCATGCTCCAAAAGCATCGTTCACATAAAAATCTGCCAGTGATGCAAGTTGCTTTGCAAATTTTTCATCATTTTTTTCCTCTTCAGCATGAAATCTGAGGTTCTCAAGGAGTAAAACATCGCCTTCTTTCATCTTAGCAACCATCTGTTCTACCTGAGGGCCAACACAATCGGGAGCAAATAGAACCTCCTTGTTTAGCAATCTCTGAAGCCTTCTTGCTACCGGCGCAAGAGAAAACTTTGGATCCATCTTTCCTTTTGGTCTTCCAAGATGGGAGGCAAGAATAACCTTTGCACCCTCATCAATAGCATAGTTAATAGTAGGAAGGGTTGAACGAATTCGTCTATCATCGGTAATCATCAGATTTGCATCTAATGGAACATTAAAATCAGCCCTAATGAATACTCTTTTGCCCTTTAAATGAAGATCTTCTATTGTCATTTTATCAAAGGAATTATTAAAAGGTGCCATTTATTTACCTCCTATATTTTATTTGCCAAATAAAGGATAAGATCTCTTACTCTGCAGCTATATCCGTATTCATTGTCATACCAGGAAATTACTTTTACGAGTTTTCCTTCTATTACCTTTGTAAGAAGAGAATCCACAATTGATGAATAGAAAGAGCCATTGAAATCTATGGATACAAGGGGTTCATCGGTAACATACAAAATTCCCTTTAATTCATTGGAAGAAGCCTTTAAAAGCGCATCGTTTATATCCTTTTCAGAAACATCTTTTGCTAACTGCGCAACTAAATCTACCAGAGAAACATTTGGAGTGGGAACTCTTATTGCTAAGCCATCGAGTTTTCCCTTTAATTCAGGCAAAACCTTTCCAACAGCCTTTGCTGCGCCTGTCGTGGTAGGAATCATGGATATTGCTGCAGCTCTTGCACGCCTTAAGTCCTTATGAGGTAAGTCAAGAATACGCTGATCATTTGTATAGGAATGGACTGTGGTTGCAAAGCCTCTTTCAATGCCAAAGTTCTCATTTAAAACCTTGGCAACAGGAGCAAGGCAATTGGTGGTGCAGGAGGCATTAGATATAATTTTATGTTTATAGGGATCTAACAGGTGGTGATTCACTCCCATAACAACCGTGATATCCTCTTCTTTTGCAGGCGCTGTTATTATAACCCACTTAGCTCCTGCCTCAATATGCTTTGCGGCTCCTGCTCTATCAGTAAATCTGCCCGTTGACTCTACCACAATATCAATTTTCAATTCTTCCCAAGGAAGTCGCTCAGGTGATGTTTCGGCAAAAATCTGAATCTCTCTGTCGTCAACTACTATGCTTTTTTCAGTGGCACTAACAGGCACATTAAATTTTCCATGAACAGAGTCATATTTAAGAAGATGGGTAAGTGTATATGCATCAGTAAGATCATTGATGGCTACAATTTCAATATCGGTGATCCCATGGCATGAGCGAAAAAAAAGTCTTCCAATTCTACCAAAACCATTAATAGCAACTCTTAAAGCCATAATAAACCTCCTTTTTTAAAGGTGTTCTTTGAAGCTGTTTATGACCATGCCGGTGAGAAGTTTTGGATAAAAGTATGTTGATTTGGGAGGCATTCTGAGTCCTGCAAGCGCAACTTTTTCTATATCCTCTACTTTTGTACCTCTAAGAATAAAAAGGGCATCGCATTTTCCCTCTTTTATCATTGTGATCCCTCTTTTTATATCTATATCATAGCAAACTTCCTTAGCAGGAAACATTTTTTTTAAAATTACCTCTTCAAGTATGGTTACATCAAGTTCCCTCAACTCAGGAGGAAGATGCTCAGGAGCAGGACCTTTATACCTAAGGATAAAAGCACCTGTATTAAGATAAACACCTATATTTCTTGTTCCCAGTTTTTCAATTAGGTTTAATAAATCTTCATCAGATGAGTCTTTTTCTATTAAATCAAATAGATGCTTATTTTTCTCTAACTGCTCCTTTACAGGAACAGTAGTGCTTACCAGGCGGTGCGTGGGAAGAATTAGATATCCATCTTCTTCTATGTTACTTAGAAACATAAGAACATAGTTCCAGGAAGGATCCCTTTCACTAGGGAAAAGTCTATTCATTTCAGATTTGAATTCAAGGGCAACCTCATATCTGTGATGACCATCAGCAATAAAGATTGGTCTACCCTTAAACTCATCAATTATCTCTTCAATATCATTCTTTTTATCAATTTTGTAAAGCCTATGCACATGGCCGTTTAAATCCTGTGCTTCGATATAGGGATTTCCAAGCTTTTTAAGTATCTCGGTTGTTTTTCTTTCCCGCGATCTATAAATAGAAAAGATAAGGGAAGTATTTGCCATGCATGATTTCATTAAATTTAGTCTATCTGCTTTTGGTTTTGAATAAGTTTGCTCATGGGGATAAACACCCTTGCCAAGTTCTTCCAGTTTTACAAGACAGACTATCCCCCTTAAGATTTTGCTTTTATTCATATAAGAATACTCTACCTCATATCCGTAAAAGCAGGGTCTATCATCCTGAACAAGAATACCTCTATGAAGCCACTCATTTAGATAATTTTTTGCAATTGTATATTTATCTAATTCTGATGAGTTCTTGCCAAAGTCTATTCTTACAATATTATATGGACTTTTTTCATAGAGATGCTCTCTAAGATCTTCGGAAATTATATCATAAGGAGGACACATTACATCACTGGCAGAGACTTTTTCGGGATTATAAAGTATGCCCTTAAAAGGTTTAATTATAGCCATAGAAAATATGATAACATTTAAAAGCAACCTATCTCAACAATTTAAATTCACTAATGGCAGTAAAATTCCTGTTTCGCTTATTATAAAAAACTTCACTTAAAAAAATTAGCTAGCAATGTTAATTTTTAATCTTTTTTTAAGGTATAATTAAGAAATTATCAAGTAAAGAGGTTTGATATGTCAAAATTTTTAATTTTCCTTATTCTTGTGTTTCTGACACTTATTGGCCTTTTTGCTATGGAAAATAAAGATTCTATAATCCTAAAGGTCCCCTTTGGCTCTTACTATGAAATTACAAAAATAGGACTCATTCTTCTCTCCCTTAGTGTAGGTGCTTTTTTTGTTTTCATTATATTTTTTATAAGGGATACATCCAATTTAATAAATAAACTTCATATGCAAAAAAAGCATAAAAGAGAGGAAAGGATTAAAGAATATTATGCTAAAGCTCTTAATGCCATTATCAGGGAGAAAACTTCAGAAGCTAAGGATGCCTTACAGGAAATTCTAAAGGAAGAACCAGACCACATAGACGCTATCATTAGGCTTGGAGATCTAGCTATAAAGGAGGAAGACTATAAAGGAGCCCTTAAATACTATAAAAAAGCCTATGAGCTCGATCCAAAAAATATCGTGCCTCTCTTGTCACTTGAAAATGTAATGGAGAAAATGAATGAAAATGAAATGGCACTAAAATATATTGAGCAGATAACCAGTCTTGAGCCTGATAACATAGTGGCTCACCTAAAGATGAGAGCAATTTTAGAGAAGCTAGAAAAATGGAATGAACTAATAAATGTTCAGAAGAAAATTATCAAACTTTTTCCACAATACAAAAAAGCTGAGGAGGAAAAAAGACTCCTGGGATATACTTATGAATATGCAAGAATAAACCTTGAATCAGGAGATATTGATCAGGCAGGAAGAATTTTTGAAAGCCTTATGAATTCTTCTCCTTCCTTTGTTCCTGCCTATTTAGGTTTTGCTGAAGTGATGATTTCAAGGGGGGAAACTGAGGAGGCAGTTGAATTTTTACAAAAATCTTACATGACTCTAAAATCAAACCTTTTGCTTCTCAGGCTTGAAGATTTGATTATTAGCATGGGAGATCCAAAAAGATTAATTCAATTCTATTTGAAAGCAATTACCGAACAGCAGCAAAATATTGAACTAAAGTTTCTACTTGGAAGGCTTTACTATAGACTTGAAATGATTGATGATGCTCTGGAAATTTTAACTTCTATTGATCCTGCCATTTGTTCAACACCAAAGCTTAGTTGTATTAAAGGATATCTTTACCTGAGAAGAAATCAACTAGGAAAAGCAGTTTCAGAATTTAAAGAGCTGTGCCCTGAAAAAAAGGTTGCAAATCTTACATATATCTGTAAGGAGTGTCGAACCACTTATGATGAATGGGCAGGAAGATGCAACACCTGTAATCAGTGGAATAGCTTTGAGGTTGATCTTAGAGGTTGTGAACTTCTCAAATGATAGATATTTTTCGAAAAAAGCGAAGAATTGTCATAGATACGAGTGTATTTATAAACCCTGATGTAAGAAAATATTTTGGTAGAGATCCAGAAGAAGCAATAGCTGAGTTTATCAAACTTGCAAAAAATCTAAAAAATTTAGAAATCTACATTCCTTCCTCTGTTTTTAAGGAACTTATGTATTTTATAGAGGAAAAAAAAATTCCAAAGGATTTCTATTTTTTTGTAAGAATCAAATCTCCGGATAAGTATAGAATCCTTTGCCCTGCCATCTTTTTTTATGAGCTTGTAGAGGAGATTAGAGTAAGGGTAAATAAAGGACTGAGAGTGGCGGAAAACGCTGTTAGAGCTACAAGTGAAAAGGAAACAAACGATATTATCAAAGATCTACGAAAAAAATACAGAGAGGCTCTTAGAGAAGGAATTATAGACAGCAAAGAAGATGTGGATCTTTTATTTCTTGCTCTTGAACTTAAAGCTGCGTTGGTTACCGGAGATCAAGGACTTATTAAATGGGCTGATAAGTTAGGAATCGAATGGGTTGTGCCTGAAAAAATTAAGGATTATCTTTCTACCGCCTAAAACTAACTTAAGAAAAACTTCCTATTTTTCTAAATTTTTTATATCTTTCTTTGATAAGTTCCTCTATTGGAAAACTCTTTAACTCTTCAATGGTGCTTATAATTTTGGATTTAATCCTTTTTGCTATCTCCTGTGGCTCTCTATGGGCACCACCGAGAGGTTCAGGGATGATGTCATCAATTATACCAAAACTTTTAAGGTGTTGTGCTGTAAGTTTCAACTCTTCTGCAGCTCGGGCATAGTCTTCTACGCCAACCTCACCGCTTTTTTTCCAGAGTATTGCTGCACATCCTTCAGGTGATATAACTGAATAAATTGAATGTTCAAGCATAAAAATTCTGTCAGCCACACTGAGTGCCAACGCACCTCCGCTTCCACCCTCACCTATCACTATGCTTATTATTGGAGTTTTTAAAAGAGACATTTCCATTAAATTAGTTGCTATTGCTTCTGCCTGTCCTCTCTCTTCAGCACCTATTCCAGGAAAAGCTCCTGGTGTATCAATCATGGTGATAATAGGCATTGAAAACCTTTCTGCAAGTTTCATTACTCTAAGTGCTTTTCTGTATCCCTCTGGATGGGCTTGACCGAAGTTTCGATAAATTCTCTCCTTTATGGTTCTTCCCTTTTGATGACCAACTATTGCAATAGATTGATTTTCAATCTTTCCAATTCCTGCCACTATTGCAGGATCATCACCGAATCTCCTGTCTCCGTGAAGTTCTATAAAGTCATCTAAAATCATTGATATGTAATCAAGAGTATATGGTCTTTCGGGATGTCTTGCAAGTTGAGTTTTTTGCCAGGGAGTTAGATTTGAGAATATTTCAGTCTTTAATTCTTTTAGCTTTTTGTTTATTCTCTTTATTTCCTGTGTAAGGTCAATATCACTTCCATCAGACAGTTTTTTTAATTCTTCAATTTTTGTCTCTAAATCCTGAATTGGTTTTTCAAAATCAAGATAATAGGTCATACCAACCTCACTTGACAGTTTTTTATTTTGTTTATTTTTAAGTCAAAATCCATGCAGGGTTCATAGGGACTGAGAATTTTAACACAACAGTCTCTAAAATTTAAACATATATAAAGGCCACCATTTCCGTTTATTTTTTCAGTTAGGCATTTTCTTATCTCTTTAAGACTCTGATAGGCTAACTCCTCGTCGTCACAATCTACAATTATTTCGTATTTCATTTTTAATTCTGTCTCTATCAAAGGCGATATCTCTCTTGCCAAAAACTTGGTTGTGTCAGCAGATTTGAAAATAATGCCTTTAAGAAGAATGCTGTTTCTTTCTTTCAAAATCTCGCTATATTTTTTAAATAGATCAGAGTAAATAACAACTTCTAACCTTCCTGTTTCATCCTCTATGGTAATGTAACCTGTAACTCCCTTTTCTTTTGCCTTGCTTTTTACTTCCTCAATAATTCCGGCAATACTTACCTCTTGAGACTCTTCTCCTCCATTGTCTAACTCTTCTTCTGCTATTTCAAAAATGTCAGCAATAGTGGTAATACCCCTTTTGTTCAAGGCAGTACGAAGAGGTTTTAAGGGATGTCCTGAAAGATAAAAACCAAGAGAGGCTTTTTCCTCGTTTAGAACTGTTTTATTGTCCCACTCTTGTATTTCTTCTTCATTTGAGAACAACGCACCCCTTGGTGCAGAGCCTTTATGAGAAATAAGCTCACTCATTGCTAAAGCTCTACCTCTGTTTGGTGGATAGGATGGATAAAGAGAATCAAAGGCACCAGCTTTGATGAGTGACTCAATAACCTTTTTATTCACCTTTCTTGTATCCACCCGAAGCATAAAATCTGTCATAGATTTGAATTTTCCTTTACTTCTTTCCTTAAGAATTGATTCTAAGGCTGCTCCTCCAACACCTTTAACAGCTTCAAGGCCAAAAAGAATAGAGGATCCAATAACTGTAAAGGCTCGCTCCGACTCATTTATGTCTGGACCTTTTATTTCGATACCCCAGAATTTGCATTCGTTTATGAACTTTACAATTTTATTTGTGTCGCCCATTTCATTAGATAGGTTTGCGGCAAAAAATTCAACTGGATAATGGGCTTTTAAATAGGCAGTAATGTAAGATAGATAGGCATAAGCGGCAGAATGAGATTTATTAAATCCATATTCACCAAAGGCTGCCATTAAATTAAAGAGATTTTCAGCCTTTTCTTTTGGCACACCCCTTTGTACAGCACCCTTTACAAACTCCTCTTTAAGGCTTGCCATTAGCTCAGGAATCTTCTTGCCCATTGCTTTTCTTAGGACGTCTGCCTGTCCCATAGAAAATTGAGCAATCTTGTTTGCAATTTTCATAACCTGCTCTTGATAGAGTATTACACCATAGGTTTCATCGAGAATTTCCTTAAGCTCAGGTAATTCGTACTCTACTGGAATGAGGCCCTTTTTTCTCCTGATAAAATCATCAACCATGCCACTTCCAAGAGGTCCTGGCCTGTAAAGAGCAACGAGAGCAATAAGGTCTTCAAATCTTTCAGGTTGCATTTTCTTAAGTATATCCCGCATCCCTCTACTTTCAAGCTGGAATATACCTGTTGTGTGTCCTGAAGACAAAAGCTCATAGGTTTCTTTATCATCAAGGGGAATTTTATCTATATCTATTTCCTTCCCCTGCGTTCTCATGTATTTAAGCGTATCATCAATTACAGTTAGAGTTTTTAAACCGAGAAAATCAAATTTAAGAAGTCCTATATCCTCTAATGCCTTCATGTCAAATTGACTTATAATGTTATCTTCTCCCGGATTTTTATAAAGAGGCATAAGGTCTTCAAGAGGCACAGGAGAAATTACAATTCCTGCAGCATGCTGAGATGCATGCCTTGAAAGGCCTTCAAGTCTTAAAGCTATATCAATTAGTTGGCGCACAGAATTATCACCTTTATAAAGAGCCTGCAGCCTAGGCTCTAACTCTAAAGCCTGCTGCAAAGATGGGCATGCAAAGGGAATTAACTTGGCAATTTTATCTACTTCTGAATAAGGAATATTAAGACCTCTGCCAACATCCCTTACAACAGCTCTTGCAGCCATTGTTCCAAAGGTAATTATGTGAGCAACCCTGTTTTTTCCATACTTTTCCTCCACATATCGAATAACTTCCTCTCTTCGATCTTTACAGAAATCAACATCAATATCTGGCATACTAATTCTCTCTGGGTTGAGAAATCTTTCAAAGAGAAGTCCATATTTTATAGGATCGATATCGGTTATTCTTAATGAATATGCAACAAGACTTCCAGCAGCCGATCCTCTTCCAGGGCCAACAGGAATTTTTCTCTTCTTAGCATAATTTATGAAGTCCCAGACAATTAAAAAGTAAGATGAAAATCCCATTTCAGTTATTACTTTTAGTTCCCTATAGAGTCGCTCATTGTATTCCTCTGGTGGATTACCATTGAATCTCTCATTTAGTCCTGCTATGGCAAGCTCCCTTAGATACTCTTCTTCAGTGTAACCAGCGGGCACATCATATTTAGGCAACTTGTATTCGCCAAGCGAGAAATCAAAGTTGCATTTATCAGCAATAATTAGAGTATTTTCTAATGCCTTTGGTATTTCCTTGAAGGCGCTATACATTTCTTCTGGAGATTTAAAATAGAATTCATCTGTTTGAAATTTAAGTCTTTTTTCGTCTTTTATGGTTTTTCCTGTTTGAATGCAGAGTAAAACCTCATGAGCCATTGCATCTGACCGATGTAGATAGTGACAATCATTGGTAGCAACAAATTCTATTTGGAGTTTTTTTCCTATATCGAGAAGTCCTCTATTTGCTATTACTTGCTCAGGAAGACTGTTTGATTGAAGCTCAAGGAAAAAGTTATCTCCAAAAATCTCTTTAAGCTTTTTTGCAGTGCTAATTGCCCTTTCCATGTTCTCATGCACAATATTGTATGGTATCTCACCCTTTAGACAGCCTGAAAGAGCAATTAATCCTCTGCTATGTTCACCTAAAAGTTCCATATCAATTCTCGGCTTGTAATAAAAGCCTTCAAGATAGGAACGGGTTACCAGTCTAGTTAGGTTTTTGTAACCCTCTTCATTTTGTGCAAGTAAAGTAAGATGGAAAGAAGCTTCTTCAGGCATACCTGGATCTTTGTTTACCTTAGTTTTGTCAAATCTACTCTGTGGTGCCACATACACTTCACATCCAATAATCGGCTTTATTTCTGATTTTCGAGCTTTCTTAAAAAATTCCACAGCTCCAAACATGTTTCCATGGTCAGTGATAGCCACTGCCGGCATTCCATATGCTTTAGCCTGACGAATCAATTCATCAATTCTAATTGCACCATCAAGCAGGCTATATTCTGTATGAAGATGAAGATGGACAAACTGAGGTGTGCTCATATTATGTAATGTTAAAATTTTAACCTAATCTAAGTCAATTTCTCGCCTTTCCTCAAAAAACCTCTTTAACATAGCATTCTTTCCTCATAATTGACAAAAGGCAACCATCTTTTAAAACCCACTGATATAACATCTAAATCTTCTCACAAGAGATTATCACCCACCTTCATCACTAAGAACTTAAAAACCTTTGTAAATCAATAAGTTATTATCTACAGATTAGTCTTAGTGCCCTCTAAGCTATTTAAAACCATCTGATTCTCCTTTAACTGTCTATATTTTCTTCCTGCCCTGTTATCTCATGTGCGAATCTGATCATCTCTCTACGTTCCGCTCTATTTTTTCCAATTAGAACCTCTCCCCCTTTTCGTTATTGCGAGGAGCGTAAGCGACGAAGGGATCTCGTCTTTTCTCCTACTTGGACGAGATGAGATTCCTCACTTCGTTCGGAATGACGGTGGAGGAGGAGTCATTGCGAGCGTCAGCGAAGGGATCTCCTGACCACTCGCCTTGGCGAGAGACTGCTTCGGGGCATCGAGCCCCTCGCAGTGACAAGTGGAGTGTCATTGCGAGCGAAGCGAAGGGATCTCGTCGTTGCCTCTTCGCAGGCTTTACTTATAGACCCTGTCGGGATATGGAGCCCCTCGCAGTGACAGAATGAGACTGCCACGGCCACTTCGTGGCCTCGCAGTGACAAAAGAAGGATATCATTGCGAGGATTTTCCCTTCTGTCATTGCGAGGAGCGCAAGCGACGAAGCAATCTCATTCCGTTGGTCTTTGAGACTGCCTCTGCCACTCAGTGGCCTCGCAGTGACATGTGGGGGGTGTCAGAGACTGCTTCGCCTCATCGAGAGGCTCTCAGTGACACAATGCATATGCTATGTTCTCAGAGCCCTCCTTCCTGACTTTATTCTCTCACTCATAGGTCACTCTATCCTTTACCAATCTCCACATTCATGTCATCTCTTAACCGTGATACCTTTATATTAGCAAGATTATACGTAGAATATTATGGATTAAAAGTGGAAATCAAGAAAGAGGAGACATTTCTTTGATTCAGGTTTTGCCAGAGAGATTTTGATACTATTAAACAGAGTGAAAGAAAAATTGGCTTTAAAAAGTGGAAAAGTTATTAGACTATAATTAGATGAGCAGGGAAGATATAAGTCTTTTAAATATTTAGTTTTTTTGAATAAAATACACCATAAATTGATGAAGTCAGAGGAAAGACAATATCCCTTTTATTAACTAATCTCGAAAATCAAATAATTTCGGCAATTCTATAGTAAGCTCCTTGATAAAATCAAATAATGTGAAGGATTATTTTCTTTCAAGGGCAGTTGCTTTTTTCCTCTCGTTTGATGAACCTAAAGCCTTTATAGTCTCTAAAAGGTCTTCAGGTTCTGTTCCAATTTTTACAGGATTAACAGAGAGAATTCTCTCGATATCTTGAATAGTCATATTGTCAAGAAACATATCTTCACTATCTCTAACTGTAACATCTGGCACGAGAATTATATCTCCAGGTTCTGTGTAAAGAGCAAGCCCTTTTATTATATCTTCTCCTGTTAAGAGGCCAGTTACTGTTACTCCTTCACCAAAAAGATTATTCTTTATCGGATAGAGATCTATAGCGATGCCTTTTTCTTTCAATTTTTCGACAAATTGAAGCAAATAGGGGTAAAAAGACACTCCTGTGAATGCAATGAAACGCCTTTTTGTTTTAATGGATGGGATATCTAATTTCATGGCCTTGTATAAAAAAAGTGGCACCAATCCAACACCATTTTCAATCTGAGGAAATTCATCATAAGTTCGAATGGGTGGGAAGGGTTTCTCACACCGAATATAAAATTCATCGGCAAGGTAAACAAAGGAGATTCCATGCTTTCTTCGAAATCTTTTCTGAAGAGGTTCAACTATCTTTATAGTTTCTTCAGCCTTATAAGGTGTAACAGGTTTAAGTCCGTTTTTGTGATACTTTGTAAGCCCCACAGGCACTATGGCAAGGGAAGATACATAGGGATAAAACTTATAGAGCTCTAAAATTGTCTTCTCTAAAACATCGCCGTCATTATACTCAGGACATAAAACCACCTGGGTGTGCATTCTTATCTTCATCTTTGCAAGCTTTTTTAGTTCATGAAGTATTGGTGGTGCATCGTAGTTTCCAAGTAGAGTGTTTCTTATCTCAGTATCCACTGCATGAACAGAGACATACAGAGGACTTAAATGCATTTTTTTTATTCTGTCATAATCATTTGAAGTTAAGTTTGTAAGGGTAATATAGTTTCCATAAAGAAAACTTGCTCTGTAGTCTTCGTCTTTTATATAGAGCGATTTCCTTAACCCCTTAGGCAGTTGCTCAACAAAGCAAAAAAGACATTTGTTTTTACATCTCCGAATAATAAAAGGTTCAACCTCTATTCCTAAGGAAGTGTTGTCTCTTAAAATTTGAAAATTTAATCTTTCTTCGCCTCTTAGGACAAATATGTTTAGATATTCTGTGTCAGAGTGAAACATTATATCTAATGCGTCTTTTACATAATGCCCGTTTATTGATATAACTCTGTCACCCTCTTTAATACCTGCCTTAAAAGCAGCACTGTGAGGAAAGACTTTTTGTATTTTTACTCCCCTTCTATTCATCGCTAAAACGAATAATAAGGTACTGAACCAATGAAATAATCGATAAAAAAGAGACTAAGTAGTAACCCAAAGGTGGCACCTGAGGCACAGAGAAATTTATAGAAAAAAGAATATAGCCAAATATGATAACCTGCGAAGCACTACTAATTTTACCAAGCATTGTAGGTTTGCTTATCTTCTTCTTTGTAAGATATGTTTCAACCCAGCCAATAGCTACAAGCATATCTCTCGTAAGTACCAGAAGAATAAACCATCTTGGAGCTAATTCATGGATATAAAAGGAAACCATAACACTAAGAAGAAGCATCTTGTCTGCCAATGGATCAAGAAATATTCCTATCTTTGAAGTCTGATTAAACTTACGAGCAATTAATCCATCAAGACCATCTGTTATACCGGCAAAAATTACGATTTTTAAGGCTATTGAATAATCCTTTGAATTCATGGCAAAGAGAAAAAAAGGAACCAGAAGAATTCTTAAAAAAGTAAGCGCATTTGGAATAGTGAGTACCCTATTAGTTATCATAAAACCTTATGGGATGTTATATGGAATTGGAAGATTGCCATTAATAAAACCTCTTGCATACTTTTTCTCAGCAGCAAAATCAAAGGTCTCGCAAATATTTAATGCCTCTTTGAAATGGAACTTTGCTAAAGCCTTTCTCTTCTTCATATACATAATCATTCCCTTTAGAAGCCTGCAGTAGGCCTTTCCTCGTATATCTTCACATTTTTTGAAGTTGTTCTCTGCTTTTTTTATGTATCTCTCAGCATTTCTAAAGCTTACCATGGAGTCATTTTCCTTATTTTTTATGATCTCTAACATTGCCATGCTCCATAGAGTATAGGATGAACTTACTATATCGCCAATATCTCCATAAATTTCAAGAGCCCTTTTAAAATTTTGCTCTGCACTAATAAAATCACCTTTCATTCTATAAGCATTACCAATTCCACAAAATGAATAGGCTTCTCCGAATTTATCGCCTATTTCTCTAAATATTTCATTTGCCTTTTTATAAAAATCCATAGACTGGTCATAATTTCCATAAATCCTGTTGCTTCCTCCTAATCCACAATAGGTATAACCAACGGCTTTCTTGTCCTTGAATTTTCTAAAATAGGATAATGCCTTAGAGAAAGCTTCTATGGATTTTTTCCCTCTTCCTCCAAATCGCCACGCTGCGCCCTCAGCCCAATAGGTAAAGGCTATGCCCTTTTTATCTTTATTTTTTTCATAAATTTTTCTTACCTTTTTTATTATTTCTAATGCCTCTTTCCACTTACCCACTCCTTTTTTCGTAAGAGCAAGTCCTATTAAAGCATCACAATAGTCAAGTTCACTGTTTAAAGCCATGGCCATCTCAGATGCTTCTAAATAAAGACTCTCTGCCTTTCTAAACTGCCCTAGAATTCTCTTTAAGTCTGCTATTGCCATAAGAGAATCGAGAATTAGAGGAGCATCCATTTTCTTTAATGAAGCTTTATAGATTTTCTGCCATAATTTAGCAGACTCTTTAAAATCTCCAACTTCTCTGAATTTTTCAGCTTTTGTGATAAGTGCCTTCATTTAAGTTCTTTTCTTAACCTTTTCATAAATTTTTTATAATCTTCCTGTCCAAAAAACTCAGAACCCATTACTAAAATATCCGCACCAGCTTTAACTATTTCTCGGGCATTTTCCAATTTTACACCACCGTCAATCTCTATCATAGCCTTTGATTTCTTTGAAAGAAGCATCTTCTTAGCCCTTCTAATTTTATCCATACAAAAGGGTATAAATTTCTGTCCTCCAAACCCCGGATTTACTGTCATAATTAGAAGTAAATCAATATCCAAAATTATCTCCTCCACAAGGGAAAGAGAAGTGGCAGGATTAAGGGATACTCCAGCCTTTATACCTAACTCTTTTATCCTTCCTATAGTCCTGTGTAGGTGAGCAGAAGCCTCGATATGGACAGTTAAGAAATCTGCACCAGCTTTAACGAAATCTTCTATATATCTTTCAGGATTAATAATCATTAGATGAACATCAAGGGGTAGATCGGTTATTCTTCTTATTGCCTCTACTATCAATGGACCCACAGTAATATTTGGAACATATACTCCATCCATAACATCTATATGGATTATGTCTGCTCCAGCTTCCTCAGCAAGTTTAATATCTTCAGCAAGTCTGCAAAAATCAGCAGAAAGTATTGATGGTGCAATTAATGTCAACTTTATTCCTCCTTTTCACCTAAACTTACCAATAATCTGATTGATTTTCCTCCTTCATCTGGTTCAGGTCTTTGAGCAATAACAGTGTTTTTTTCGTATTTTTTCGAGTGAATAAAGATTACTCTCTCAATGGGAATTCCTTTTTCAACTAAAATCTTTTCTGCCTCCTCTAAGGAAAGTCCCACAACATCAGGCAAAACAGGGAACCTAACTCCTTTACTAACAATAACTCCGATTTCACGGCCTTTTTTTACTTTAGTATCTGGTGGAATAGTTTGCTTTGAGATTGTTCCTAAGGGAAAATCCGAATATTCTTCGCCGTCTATTCTCATGTAGAGCCCTCTTTCTTTAAGTATCTGATTTGCTTGGACTATATCTTTACCTCTTAAATCCGGAATCTCTGTGGTGCCACTTGAAACAAAAATGGATAGAAACAAATATCCAGATAAAAATCCTCCTATTATAACAGCAAATATATATAAAATCTTTTTCATACTCTCTTTAAAAGCTTAGCAAAAAAAAATCCATCCATTCCATCTTTATGAGGATAAGTACGAAATATTTCTATACTACAAAATTGAAAATGCTTCTGTAAAAAATCATCTATCACTTTTTCACCCTCTTCTGGTTCTGTGGAACATACAGAATAAAGCAAAATACCTCCTTCGGATACAAAATTAGATATCTTATGTAGCATTTCTCTCTGAAGTTTCGATAGTCTTTCTATCTCTGCCTCCTCTACCCTGTATCTAACATCAGGATTTCTCCGTATAACCCCTAAAGATGAGCAAGGAGCATCAAGAAGAACTCTATCAAATAGATGAGGTGGTTGAAATTTAAATATATCTTTAAATTGTGGCTCAATCTTCACATTAGGTAAGAATTTTCTAACTCTGTCTATATTTTCAAGCAGAATCTTAAATCTTTTCATGTTATTTTCAAGGCAAAGTATTTTCCCTTTTTTCATAAGAGCTGCTGTTAAAAGAGTTTTCCCTCCAGGACTTGCACAAGCATCAAGTACTGTTAAATCTTCTTTGGGCTCTAAAAGAAAACAAGCAAGTTGACTACCTTCATCCTGAACAACCCAAAAAAAGGGAGCTTTCTTAAGAGTTTCTATAATTTCATGTCCCTGGCCCTCTATCATTAATCCAGAGGATACATGTCTTGAAGGATTTACCACAAATCCTTTTTTTTCAAAATAATCGGCAATCATATCCCTTTCTTCAGGCTTTACTCCAATACAAAAGGGCGGTTTTTCGTTGTTTGCCTTAAGAAGAGCCTCTAATTCTTCAGGAGAGAATCTCGACTGCCATCGCCTTATTAGCCATTCTGGATGGGAATAGGCTATTTGAAGATTTGGAGGCTTGATTCTTTCCCTAATTTCTTGGAGACTTGCTCCTTCGAATTTTCTTAAAAAATTTCTAAGAATAGCATTTACTACTGCTGGCCTTCCTTTAAATGTTTTCTCAATATTTACCCCTTCATTAATTGCTGCATAGGCAGGTATATTTAGAAAAAGGATTTGATAGATACAACATCGTAAATTGTTAATAGTGAGCGAAGAAAGAGTTTCTTTTCTCTTAAAGAATTCTTCCAAAAGAAAATCAAGGTAATATAAATTTCTTAAAACTCCATAAACTATTTCAATGAGAAATGCCCTATCAGAATTTTTAAAAAGATTAAGAATCCTATCTGTTAGGGTATATTTAAGAGGTTTTTTCTTACCTAAAACTACATTTAAAACTTCTACTGCAACTTTTCGTGGATTTTCTCTTTTGTGAACCATCCAATAGCATCCTCAACTTTCTGCAAATTTACTGTGGTATCAACACATGGACCAAAGGGCCTTTCATTTAAAATCCCTATCACAGGAATTGGATAGGTATCAACTATTCCACTTGAAAGGTCCCTTTCGCAAGCAACTGCAACAATGGCATCGGGTCTAACCTCTTTCACAACCTTGCGGGCAATTGTTCCACCCGTTGCAATAGAAATGCACACCCCCCTTTTTTCCGCAAGAGATATAAGTTCAGCTATTTTACAATTTCCACATCTACGGCATCTGAAAACATCGAAGGTAAGTCTTATGTCACATTTAGAGTTTTGTATGCAATGAGGCAGCAAAAGAAGAATTTTTTTTACCTCTTTGTTCTCCTTCATAACTAAATAGTTATTAAGCTTTACAATATAGGCTTGCAACGAGGATTTCTTTGATTTAACAAAAGCTCCAATTAGCATAAGAGTAGGATAAAAAACCTTTAGTACAAAACCTCTAAGAAAATGAGTCCAGACCTTCATTGATTCTTCTTCCCAAAATAAATTCCTTCGCAGTCATCTCCTTTTTGCCTTCAGGCTGAATGGAAAGAATTTTAAGCAGACCTTTTCCTGTTGAGACAACAATCTCATTATTTGCTTTTATAATCAAGCCTGGAGCACTACTTTTTCCCTCTAAAACTTCAGCTTTTATTAATTTCACTCTCTCACCTTTAAAAAAACAATAAGCGCATGGCCAAGGATAACAACCCCGTATAAGGTTAAAAATATCCCTTGCTGATAAACTCCATATAACCCTTCCATCTTCTTTTTTAAGTTGAGGAGCATATGTAGCCTCACCAATTTGAGGAGTTGGCTTAATTAGTCCTTGCCTTATTTTCTTTATGGTTTCAACAACCAAATCTGCACCTAAATTAGAGAGTTTCTCTGATAGTGTAAGTGCATTGTCTTCGTCATCTATTTGAACTGCCTTTTGCAAAAAAATAGGACCTGTATCTAACCCTTCATCTATTAACATTGTAGTAACGCCCGTTGTCTTTTCGCCCCTGATAAGAGCCCATTGAATTGGAGCAGCACCTCTGTATTTTGGTAACAAAGAAGCATGAAGATTAATACAACCCTTTTCTGAAGCATGGAGTATTTCACTTGGAAGAATTTTTCCATAAGCAACAACCACTCCAATTTCTGCATTTAGTTCCCTAAGCATTGAGAAGAAGCTTTGATCCCTTATTTTTTCCGGTTGCACCACTTTAAGGCCGTATTCCAAAGCAACTTTTTTTACTTCGGGAGGCTGAATCTGCTTTCCTCTACCTTTTGGTCTATCCGGTTGAGTTACAACAAGAACTATTTTTTCTCCATTAGAAATTAAAGCTTTTAGGGTTGGCACAGCAAACTCTGGTGTTCCAAAAAAAATTATTCCCTCATTTTTTTTTAACATAATGGTTAGTTTACTTTTTTGATTTTAAATATTTTCTTCTGAAAAGCTCTCGTTTTAAGGGGCTTATTCGATCAATTAAAAGAATGCCTTCAAGGTGATCTATCTCATGCTGAAGGGCTCTTCCCAAAAGTCCTTCTCCTTCAATCTCTACTTCTTTACCCTCTCTGTCTAATCCCTTTATCAAAACCTTCTCTTTTCTCTTAAGCCTTGTTAGAAATCCTGGCAGACTAAGACATCCTTCCTCTGAAAGAATCTCTCCATCTGACATCACTATCTCAGGATTAACTAATACTATCAGTCCGCTTTTATTTTCCCTTTGACTTGTATCAACTACAATTAATCTCTTCGATACTCCTACCTGTGGTGCTGCAAGACCTATGCCATTGGATTTATACATAGTTTCTATCATATCATCAATGAGTTTTTGAAGCTTTCCATCAATGTTAGAGATAGGCTGTGCTTTCTTTTTTAAAACTTCATCGGGATATTTTCTTATCTCAAGAATTGCCATAGAAAATTATAACTAAAATACGCTAAATTTGAAAAATTTTTTCGGATTTTTCTTAATCTCTTCTATCAACTCTCTAATTTCCCTAACACTCTGCCTTAAATCTTCAGCTGTGTTTTTATCTTTAAGTAAAAGCTGAAGGGTGCCTTCAGATTTTTGAATTTCATCGAGCAATGCTTCAAGCTTTTTTGAAGAACTGAGAAGATTATCATACAGAGATGGATCATTAATCATTTTTCCAAGAGTTCCATCTGAGGATACCATCTTATTTGAAATTTCTTCAAAATTTTTGGCGCTCTTTGACAATCTCTCGTATAACTCCTTATCTTTTGCAAGCATTCCAATACTTCCTTGCCTAAATTCCTTTATAGTTTCTCTTAACTCATAAACCGTTGAATTCAAATTATTGTAAAGGGAAGGATCGAAAAGCAGCTTTGAAACTGTGCCTTCAGATTTCTCAAGTTTAGAGGCAAATTCATCAATTTTTGATATGAATCTTTCGAGCTTATTCAACATAGAAGTTGCAACTCCAACAATTTCTCGAACTTCAATTTGAGGATAACCGTATATCCCCTTTGAAATTTGAAGTTTTTCCTCTGCCTGTCCTGGAATTAATTCAATGTATTTATCTCCAAGCAATCCCAATGTCTGAACCGTAGCTTTTGCATCAGTCTTTAAAAATTCGGTAACATCCTTGTCAATTGAAACCTTTACAATTGTTCCATATTCCTTGCTAAGCTTTATATCCCTCACTTCACCAACATCAACACCAGCCACTCTAACAGCTGATCCCTTTCTTAGTCCTTTAACATCAGTAATATAAATATCAAGTAAAACTCTCTTTGTAAGAAGAGATTGAATACCACCTGAAAATATGATCACTATAAATATGATTAAAAGAGTAAGTGTTATTACAATGCCAACCTTAAGGGATGCCCATCTTAACTGCTTCTTTCTATCAAACACTTTTAAATCCTGCTTAAAACTTCTGCATACCTGTTTACCATCTCAGTAAGTTCCTTCTCAACTCTCTCATCTGGTTTACCAATTGCAACAGGACCATAATGTCCAAGCCTTGTAAATCCAAGACACAGACAACCATGAATAAGAAAGGCTTTGAGAATATCAAGACATACAGTCTCTCCTCCACCTCCAATCATTCCAGTTGAAGTAAAGGCTGCAACTAACTTTCCCTCTATTTTTCTGTAGTATTTGACACTTTCATCAATGAATTTTTTAACCTCTGCAGCCATGGTTCCAAAGTAGTTTGGAGAACCAATTATATAGCCATCGTAATTAGGAAGCACATCTACATCTACCTCATCAACTTTCTTTAAATCAACGGCTATATTCTTGTTTGCCAATCCCTCTGCAATCTTTTTTGCCATTTTTTCTGTATTACCTGTCCTTGAATAATATAAAACCAAAACTTTTTTCATCCTCTACCTCCTATGTTTTATTAAAACATTATAAAATATCTACTATAACCCAGGAAAGATAAAACTCAAATTCTTAAGTTTCAGTGGGGAAACTCCTCTTTCATCTTGGCGCAAAAAGCTGGCATTTGTGACATCAAAAGATGTGATATAATTTTATCATGAAGGTTGTTACTGCCAAAGAAATGGCTGAAATTGACTCCCTAACAATAGAAAAGTACGGAATTCCCTCGTTGGTTCTAATGGAAAGGGCAGCACTTTCGGTGGTCAATTGCATAGATGAGATTAATGACCAAACCATTTTAGTTTTGGCTGGTCCAGGAAATAACGGTGGAGATGGTATAGCTGTTGGAAGAATGCTTAAAAACAAAGGAGCTAATGTAATAGTGTTTCAGCTTTTTCCTGAAGACAAATTATCTTCAGATTGTAAAGCACAGCTTCAAATTGCAAAAAATTTCGGAGTTCCCGTTAAATTTGGATTTCCATCAATCGAAGAAATTAACAATGCTCAAATTATTATAGATGGAATTTTTGGCACCGGGCTTAAAAAGCCTATTGAAGGTAAACTCGCTGAGCTAATTAAAAATTTGAATTTATACCGAAAAAATACCATAGCTATTGACATGCCTTCGGGAATATCTTCTGATACAGGTGAAGTTTTAGGTGTTGCCATAAGGGCTCACTTAACAGTTACATTTGGACTTCCAAAAAGAGGACATTTTCTTTTTCCAGGCAGGGAATATGTAGGTAGACTAATTATCGAAGACATTGGTTTTCCAAGAGAGCTTATTGAGTCCGATAAATTAAGAATCGGTCTTTTAGATAAAAAACTTGCTAAATCTTTTGTACCGCCACGTCCTCTATATTCGCACAAAGGAACATATGGTCATGTTTTAGTAATAGCAGGATCTTCCGGCAAGACTGGTGCTGCTTTAATGTGTGCAAAAAGCGTCTTAAGAACCGGCGCAGGGCTTGTAACATTAGCAATTCCTGCTGCTTTAAAGGTTGTTTTTCAGAGTAATGTGCTTGAGGAGATGATTCTTTCTCTTCCCTGCAATACTCAAACTTTGTCAAGTAAAGCCATTGAAGAATTAGAGAGATTTATCAATGAAAGGGCTGATGTAGTTGCCTTTGGACCTGGAGTAGGAATAAACGAAGACACAGAAGAAATTTTAAAATTTCTTCTTAAGAAATGTGCATGCCCTATTGTTATAGATGCCGATGGTATAACACTTCTTAAAAATAATCTTGAATTACTTAAAAGCTCGAAAGCCAGCACTATTATTACTCCCCATCCTGGTGAATTGGGAAGACTAATAAACATGCCAATAGGGGATATTGAAAGAAAAAGGATAGAAATAGCCATTAGTGTAGCAAATAGCTTAAATACCATAGTTGTTCTTAAGGGAGTTCCTACCGTCATATCATCGCCAGAGGGGCATACTCTCATTAACTCAACTGGAAATCCTGGCATGGCATCAGGTGGTTCAGGAGACGTACTAACGGGGATGATTGCATCTCTAATTGGTCAAGGGATGGCTCCCTTTGAAGCGGCCTGCCTTGGTGTATATTTACATGGTTTAAGTGGTGACATAGCTTCATACTCTAAGGGATTTCATGGCATGATTGCCCGAGACATTATTGAAAGTATTCCTGCAGCATTTATAGAATTATCAAAGTGAAAAAAATTGATAGCATTCAAAATCCTCTCATTAAAGAGATAGAAAAGCTAAAAAAACATCCCGAAGATAAAATTTTCATTGAAGGTAAAAATCTCATAGAGGCTGCTTTAAACTCTCCCCTTTCAAGTATTGATAAAGTTCTCCTAACTGAGGAATTTGCTCAAACGGAAATAGAATTTTTAAAATCCATTGAAGATAGAGCCTTACCTGTGATAATTCTTTCTCAAAAAATTGCAAAAAAAATATCTGACACTGTTACACCGCAAGGCATTTTTGCTCTTATAAATTACAAAATACAAACAATTAAAAATATCTCTTTAAAAGAGCCTTCACTAATAGTCATTGCTGACAAAATTAGAGACCCTGGAAATCTTGGGACTTTGATAAGAGTTGCAGAAGCATTTGGAACAGAGGTTTTTTTTGTAACAAAAGAAACCTGCAATCCCTTTTTACCAAAAACACTCCGAGCTTCAGCAGGAAGTCTTTTCTTTTTTCCTATTATTAAAACCGATGGAAAAACAATTAAAGAATACATCCTTAAACATAAACTTTCCCTTGTTATTACCGATCCGCATGCAGAGAATTTAATCTTTCAAATAGACTTTAAAAAGCCTATGGCTTTAGTTTTTGGAAATGAAAGGCAGGGAGTTTCAGAAGAAATCTCTACCATCTCTCATATAAAGTGCAGAATTCCTCATATAGGAAAAACAGAAAGCTTAAACGTGGCAATAAGTGCCTCTATTACTCTTTATGAAGTACTTCGTCAACGTACTCTATCAGCAATGTAAATAATTTAAAAACTGCTTAGGAAGCAAAGTTCCCCAAAAAAGATTTGGAAGGTGTCGAAAAGTGATGATCGGGAGTTTAGTTGAAATTTGGATTACTCAAAAGGTCTTTCGATTTATGGTATCATATAATAATCCAAATGAAAAATTTTTTGAGGAGGTATAATGAAAGTAATTCTCAAAGATAATATTGAAGGTTTAGGAAAGGCTGGTCAGATTATTAATGTTAAAGATGGTTATGCAAGAAATTTTTTACTTCCTCGTGGGCTTGCCCTAATAGCTGATGAAAAAAATATGAAGCTTCTTGAGTATCAAAGGAAAAAAATTGAAGAAGAGGCAAAGAAAAAACTCCAAGATGCCCAATCAATTGCTGAGCGTATGAGCAACATTACTCTTACATTAAAAGCAAAAGCTGGCGAAGACCTTAAACTTTTTGGTTCCATAACGCCAAAGGACATTGCAGAGGCTCTTGAAAAGGAAGGCTTTAATATTGACAAAAAACAGATAAATATCGCAGAACCTATAAAGAGAATCGGAGAATATGAAGTCGAGGTAAAATTAGCCAGTAATGTAAGTGCAAAAGTTAAACTAAATGTAGTTTCTGAGTAATGGCCTATTTAAAAGAGATAGGTGCTTCTTTAGACAGACTACCACCTCAAAGCATAGAGGCTGAGCAGGCTGTTATAGGAGCAGTAATTCTTGAAGGAGAATCTCTTACAAAGATTATTGAAATTTTATCTCCGGAGGATTTTTACAGAGAGTCCCACCGCAAAATTTATCAGGCAATGTTGGAACTTTTTGATAAAAATGAGCCCATTGACTTAATAACCCTCACAGAACATTTAAGAGATAAAGGAGAGCTTGAAGAAGTAGGCGGTTTAAGCTATATTAGCCATCTTACAACAATAGTACCCACATCAGCAAATGTAAAATATCACGCAAAAATTGTTAGAGAGAAGGCTCTTTTAAGAGCTCTTATTCGTGCTTGTACGGAAATTTCGTCTAAAGTCTATGAAGAGCCTGAGGACGCTGAGGAAATGATAGATTTTGCTGAAAGGCTAATTTTTGCCATATCAGAGAAAAGAACAAACACGAGCTTCTATCAGATGAAAGATGTGGTGAGAAATACTTTCAAAATATTGGAAAGCATGTACGATAAAAAAGCGGTAATCACTGGAGTTCCTTCAGGATTTAAAGACTTAGATGAACTGACAAGCGGATTTCAACCAGGTGATTTAATAATAATTGGAGGCAGGCCTGGAATGGGAAAAACTGCCTTCTCTCTTAATATCGCCCAGCATGTGGGCGTAGACCTTGGAGAACCCGTTGCCTATTTTAGCCTTGAAATGTCAAAAGAACAGATTGCCATGCGACTGCTAAGTAGCCTCGCCATGGTAAACTCGTCAGCCTTAAGAAAAGGCTTTATAGGAAAAAGAGATTGGGAACGCATTACAGAAGCAGCTGTAAAACTAAGCGAAGCCCCAATTTACATAGATGACTCCTCTCAAATGAGTGTTCTTGAAATAAGAGCTAAGGCAAGAAGACTTAAAATGGAACAGGGAAAACTTGCCCTTATCATCATCGACTATCTGCAACTCATGCGTGGAAAGTCCAATTACGAAATAAGAGAGCAGGAAATTGCTGAAATATCTCGTTCACTAAAGGCTATGGCAAAAGAACTAAAAGTTCCTGTAATTGCCTTAAGCCAGTTAAATAGATCAGTGGAAAAAACCTCTGACAGAAAACCTACCTTAGCCAATCTTAGAGAATCAGGTGCCATAGAACAGGATGCAGATGTAATAATATTTCTCTACAGAGATGAAGTCTATAACAAAAAAAATCCGGCAAATAAGGGCAAAGCAGAAGTAATTGTTGCCAAGCAGCGTAACGGCCCAACCGATGAGATAACTCTAACATTCCTCAGTGATTACACGAGATTTCTCGATTATACGGACAAGTATGCAGGAACTGAGATAGAGGAGGAATCCTAAAATGTTTGTAAGAAAACCTGCTGTAGCAGGATATTTTTATCCTTCCTCACCAAAGGAAATCCTTTCTGAAATAAAAGAATTCATGCCAACACTGAAAGGCAAAGAAGCATATGGAGCCATCTGTCCTCATGCAGGCTATGTTTACTCAGGAAGCGTTGCTGGTGCCGTATATGCCCAACTTAAACCAAAAGAAGTCTTTATTCTCTTAGGACCAAATCATACCGGTTATGGAAAAGACGTATCAATTATGCCAGAAGGTGAATGGGAAATACCTCTTGGAAAGCTTTCTATTCACCAAGAACTAGCAGAAAAAATATTAAAACACTGCCCTTTTGCTTCATCTGATATAAAAGCCCATTTGCATGAGCATTCCCTTGAGGTTCAGCTTCCCTTTATATACTATCTAAATCCAAATGCAAAAATTGTTCCAATAACCCTAAAAGCTCTATCCCTTGATGATTCCCTAAGTCTTGCGCAAAGTATTGGAGAATCGCTGAAGGAGAGCGCTCTTAGTGAAAAGGCTATAATTATCTCAAGCACAGACATGAGCCACTATCTTCCCGATGATTTAGCAAAAAAAGTGGATGCATTGGCTATCGAAAAAATAAAAAACTTCGATCCCTCGGGGCTTTATGAAACAGTCTTTACCCATCAAATATCCATGTGTGGAGTTATACCTACAGTTGTTATGCTTTTTGCAACCAAAATTCTTGGTGCAACGCATGTAGAAATAGTTAAATATACGACCTCGGCAGAGGTAAACAGAGATTACGAGAGAGTTGTAGGATACTTAGGTGCTATTGCCCTCTAAAATTCCTCTCTCTGCCGCTATTCTTGCTGGTGGCAGATCAACGAGAATGGGGAAGGAAAAATGTCTTCTTAAAATAAGAAGCAAAAAAATAATCGACCATATAATTGCCAATCTAAAAGACCTCTTTCAAGAGATTTTTATTGTAACCAACTCTCCACAACACTATTTTTTTTCAGGATTTACCCTTTTTGGAGACATATATCCCTACAGAGGCCCCATGTCTGGAATTCATGTCTCATTAAAAAATTCGAAATTTGATGTGTTTGCCTTTGCCTGTGACATGCCTTTTGTAAAAAAAGATTTAATCTACACTCTTTCAGAGATACACCTTACTGGTAAAAGTTATGCCACAGTTGGAGCACTGGATGAAAAAATTTACCCTCTTCCCGGAATATACTCGAAAAAAACCTTTGATGAACTTGAAAGGCTTATAAAAGAAAATAAGTTAAGTATGATGAAATTTGTACGGGATATGGATGCTCAAGTAGTAAATGTTGCAAATTTAGACAAAGAAGGATTATCTTTTATTAATATAAACACTGAGGATGACCTTTTAATCCTCGAAAAAGGAGGCATAAGATGTTTGGATTAGGAACCCAAGAATTACTAATAATTCTCGTTATTGTAGTTATACTTTTTGGGGCGACAAGACTTCCACAGATTGGAAAAGGAATTGGAGAGGCAATTAAAAATTTTAAGAAAGCCACTTCTGAAAAAGAAGAAATTGATGTAACTCCAAAGAAAGACACAGAAGAGAAAAAATAGATGTGAGTAGATTTCTTGAAGCTGAGATTAATCTCACACAGTTAGCTGAAAACTTTAAACAAATTAAACAATACTTAAACGAAAAAAAGGCTTCCTGCAAGACTATAGCCATAATTAAAGCTGATGCCTACGGTCATGGTGCTATAGAAAGTGCAAAATGTTATGAAGCTTTAGGTGTAGATTATCTAGGAGTTGCCTTTTTTGAGGAAGCCCTAATTCTTCGTGAAAGCGGAATAAAATCAAAGATACTTATGCTATTTGATAGAGAGATTGAAGGAGTATTTAAAAACAATCTTACTCCCGTTGTTTTTGACTACAAACAGGCAAAGATGCTCTCCAAAGAAGCAGAAAAAAGAGGAATGATACTTCCCATACATGTAAAAGTGGAAACTGGAATGGGAAGACTTGGAATATATGAAAATCCCTGCAATGCAATAAAAGAAATTGCTAATCTTAAAAATTTAAAAATTGAAGGTATAATGAGTCATCTATCCATTGCAGAAGATAAGGATTGGACACAAAATCAGGTTGAAAAACTAATGAAAATTAGAGATTGTCTAAGGAAATTTGGATTAACCCCGATATTTCATATTGCTAATTCAAGAGGACTTTTTTACGAAAATGCTCTTTTTGATGCTGTACGTCCAGGACTTATGCTTTACGGATACGGCTCAGTAAATAGCCAAATCATTGTAAAACCCTGTATGACAGTTAAAACAAAAATCTTGGACATAAGAAAACTTCCTGCCGGAATGCCAATTAGCTATGGAGGAACTTTTAAAACAAAAAGAGAGAGCCTTATTGGAGTAATTCCAGTTGGATATGCGGATGGATATTTGCGAGGGCTTAGTAATAAAGCAATGGTTATTGTAAAAGGCGAAAAAGTTCCTGTTGTAGGTACTATATGCATGGACCTTACCATGATTGATCTTACTCAAATAAAGGATGTAGAGATTAATGATGATGTAATTCTTATGGGAGAGAAAAATCAGGAGAAGATAACTGCTGAAGACATAGCTACTTGGGCAAATACAATACCCTATGAAGTTCTTATCTGTTTAGGAAGTAAAGCTAAAAGAAAATATATTCAATAGGAGGAATGAATGATCTCTGAAAGAGGTAGAAAAATTAAGCCTTCACCTACTTTGGCGGTTGACTCCAAGGCTAAGGAACTTAAAGCTAAAGGCATTGATGTTGTTAACTTTGGTGTTGGAGAGCCAGATTTTGACACTCCAGAACACATTAAAGAAGCTGCTATAAAGGCAATTAAAGATGGTTTTACTAAATACACACCTGTTGGAGGAATAGACGAACTTAAAGAGGCAATAGTCGAGAAACTTGAGAGGGAAAATGGTCTTAAATACAGCAAAGAAAACATTCTTGTTTCCTGTGGTGCTAAACACACCCTATACAACATAGCGCAGGCTCTTTTTGGTCCTGGAGACGAAGTTATAATTCCATCTCCTTACTGGGTCTCCTATCCTGATCAGGTTTTGATAAATGATGCTGAACCAGTGATTGTGGAGACCTATGAAGAGGACGATTTCATGTTAAGACCTGAAGCCCTTGAAAATAAAATTACGAGCAGAACGAAAGCTATTATTCTTAACTCACCTTCAAACCCTACAGGATTCATATACAATGAATCAGCACTAAGAAAAATAGCTGAAATCTCACTTAGGCACAATCTTTATATTATCTCCGATGAAATTTATGAAAAGCTTTTATATGATGGAGAAAAACACATAAGCATTGCTTCCTTCGGAGAAGAAATAAAGGCAAGAACAATTGTAGTAAATGGACTAAGTAAATCCCATTCAATGACTGGTTGGAGAATAGGCTATGCAGCAGGTCCAGCAGAAATCATAAAGGTGATGACAAACATTCAGAGTCAATCCACCTCTAATCCTACCTCTATTGCCCAAAAAGCAGCAGTTGCCGCATTAAAAGGTCCTCAGGATTGTGTAGAAAAAATGAGACTCGAATTTGAAAAACGAAGAAACTTCCTCGTTGATGGTCTAAACAAAATCCCAGGTATCCGATGCAAAATGCCTAAGGGTGCTTTCTATGCCTTCCCAAATGTGAAAGAAATACTCGGTAAAACTGCCAATGACAAAAAGATAGGCACTTCTATGGATTTAAGCATATATCTCCTTGAGAATGCCCATGTGGCGTTAGTTCCAGGTTCAGCCTTTGGAGGAGAGGGACACATAAGAATCTCCTATGCCACTTCAATGGAGAATATTCAAAAAGGGTTAGAACGTATAAGCAAAGCAGTGGAATCGCTCCAATGAGCTTTAAATGTGGATACGTAGCATTAATTGGTAAACCGAATGTAGGAAAATCTACGCTTCTTAATAATATCCTTGGCGAAAAAATCTCCATTGTAAGTGATAAGCCTCAAACCACCAGAAATAGAATAATTGGAATTAAAAATCTTCCTGAAGCTCAAATAGTCTTTATTGACACACCAGGTATTCACAAACCCAGACACAAACTGGGAGAGTTTATGTTAAGGGAAGCTCGCGAGGCTATTGAAATGGTTGATTTGATTGTTTTTATGGTTGAAACAGAAACTCCAAAAGATGCAGACCTTGCAATAATTGAAAAACTAAAAAAACTAACAAAGCCTGTAATTCTGGCAATAAATAAAATTGATAAAGCTGACAAAGGTAGCATTCTTCCAGTTATCGATGTTTATAATCATCTTTACCATTTCAAGGAAATAATTCCTATCTCAGCCCTTAAAAAGGATGGCATTGACATACTTATTGAAAACATAAAAAAATATCTCCCACACTCTCCTAAGTTGTATCCTGACGAAATCATAACAGACCAAGCAGAGAGATTCATCGCATCGGAATTTATAAGAGAAAAAATAATGAAATATACAGGCGATGAAATTCCTTACAGTGTAGCCGTAGATATAGAAAGTTGGGAAGAGAGTGAAAAACTCATAAAAATTAAAGCAAATATTTATGTTGAAAGAGAAGGTCAAAAAATTATTATAATAGGGAAAAAAGGAGAAAGACTAAAAAAAATTGCTACTGAGGCAAGGCTTGATATTGAAAAACTGCTGGGTGCAAAGGTCTTTCTGGAAGTATGGGTAAAGGTTAGAAAAAAATGGAGAGAAAGAGATATTTTATTGAAATCATTGGGGTATTAAGATGTTAATTGAAATGAAAGTTGAAGGATTACTTTTTGATCCTCGAAGTGGAATGTATATTTTACTTCTACAGCAAATAGACGGAGAAGAAACACTACCCATATGGATAGGAAAACCTGAGGCAGACTCTATTGCCCTTGCACTTGGAAAGGTTCTTACTCCAAGGCCACTTACTCATGACCTCATAAAAAACATATTCGAGGAGTTAGATGTTAGAGTAACAAAAGTTGTTATCACTGATCTTATTGATAATACCTATTATGCACTTATTTATGCCCATGACGGAGTAAGAGAAAAAACAATTGACTCCAGACCCTCTGATGCTGTAGCAATTGCTCTTAGAGTTCAGGCGCCAATATTTGTTGAAGAAGGCATTTTTGAAATTCGAAAGGCCGATGAACTGGAAGAATGGCTTAAAAATCTTAAGCCTGAAGACTTCGGCAATATTATGTAATTGATGTTTTTTTCAACTGAAGGGATTGTTCTAAACAATACTCCCTATGGAGAAGCCGACCTGATTGTAACCTATCTGACAAAGGATTTTGGACTTACCAATCTATTTGCTAAAAGCCCTCGTAAGATAAAAAGTAGATTCGGAAGTTCCTTAGAACCCCTGACTTATTCAAAGATAACCTTTATTGGCAGAGAAGAGAAACTACAAAGAATCATTCAGTCTCAAATCCTTCATCCCTTTCACGAGCTAAGAGAGGATTTAAAAATATTTATAAATTTTGCTGAAGTGCTGAAACTCATAATCAAATTTACTCCTGAAAGATTACCTGTTCAGGATTTATTTTCTTTGCTACTTGATACCCTTTTTATCCTCCAAAAAACAAATAAGATAAATAACCATATTCTATCTCTGAAGCTAAAAACACTCAAAATTCTTGGATATCTCCCAGAGATTTTCCTTTGTGGAATATGTAAGACAAAGATAGAAAAGGAAATCATCTACTCAAAAGGCTTTATCATTTGCCAAAAATGTAAGAATTCCTATCTACAAAATAATAGCGATGTGAGAATAATAAGCCTTTCTGAAGGAGCAATAGCACTTTTAAGGGGGCTTATAACCTGGCAGATACCTTTCTTAGAAAGAGTTAAAATCTCAGAAAAGCTTTCAGAAGAAATCAACCTCTTTATAAATACTCATGTTGAGACTATCTTGGGTTATAATAATTGAGTAGAAAAAGCTAAAGGAGGGAAAAGATGCAGCAACAAAAACCAATGTGTGTTATCTGTGCATGGAGAGCAACCTGTCAAAAGCAGTTTTCTCTTAAGGCAGGACAAAAATGTCCCGAATTCGTGAAAGATGTGACCGTTAAAATTGAAGAAGAGGAAGAAAAAGAAGAAAAAGAGAAAAAAGAATAAGCCAACATGGAAATCATCAAATATTTTCTTCTTACCTTCATACCCCTTTTTGTAGCTATTGATGCACCAGGAATTCTTCCTCTTTACATATCCCTTGTGGATGGAATTCCTGAAAAAGAAAAAAAACGCATTGCCAGACAATCGGTAATAACAGCCTTTTTAGTTGCCCTTTCTTTTTTATTTTTAGGCCAATTTATCTTTTCCCTTCTTGGTATAAAACTGGAAGACTTTATGATAGCTGGAGGAGTGCTACTTCTTATTCTCTCCATATCTGAAATGCTAAGAGTAAAAGAAAAGGATATTACAATGAGCGATACCTTAGGAGTCGTTCCTATTGGTACTCCACTTCTTGCAGGACCTGCCACTCTTACAACCCTTGTTATTCTTGCTGGCACCTATAGTTATCCAATTGTTATTTTCTCTCTTTTTTTAAACCTTCTTATTGCCTGGATAATGCTTGATCGAGCACAGCTTGTTATTAAAATAATGGGTATCCATGGAATAAAGGCTTTTGCAAAGGTGATGGCTCTTCTCCTAAGTGCCATAGCAGTAAGCCTTATAAAGCGAGGATTGATGAAAATCCTTGAAACAACTTAAAATACAGCTTAACTTTTTTCACCAATTTACATACAAGGAGGGCACTTTAAATGAATCCCACTCATGTTATATATCTTTTGCGACATGGAGAAACAGAAGGACCAAAGAGGGTTTACAAAGGTCACATAGATGTGCCCCTTAGTCGTGCAGGAGAAAAACAGGTAGAGAAGGTTGCTAAGGCTTTAAAGGAGTTTACCAAGAAGTATACTCTTAAATGCGAAACCTGTTACTCCTCTCCACTTAAAAGAGCAGTTAAGACAGCCCAAATAGTTGCCAAATCCATTCCTCTATTTGTAAAGGAGGAAGAAATTCTCAAGGAGAGGAATTTTGGCGAATGGGAAGGTTTAAGCATAAATGAAATAGTCTCTCTTTATCCAGAAGAATTTGAAAGATGGAGAAAGGATCCTGTTAAATTCTCTCCACCACAGGGAGAATCCACCCTTGAGGTAAGTAAAAGAGCTCATAAAGCAATTGAAGAAATATTAAAGAACCACAGAGGTGAACAAGTATTTATTACTGCTCACGGTGGCATAAATAGAGTAATTCTTTGCAATATTTTGGGAGTACCTCTTGAAAACATTTTTCGGATTGAGCAAGAATTTGCATGTGTTAACATCATTGAATTTTATGAAAACTATCCTGTTATTAAGCTTATAAACGGAGTTTTCTGGCAAGATGCACCCCATTGAAAAAGCCTATCTATTTTTCTATCATCGAAAGAAAAAAAAGGCCCTTCGAAATATTAAAAAGCTTCCCTTTCCTGTCATAAGTATAGGTAATATAACAATTGGTGGAACAGGTAAGACTCCTTTTACCCTGTCTTTAGCAAAGGAATTAAAAAAAAGAGGCTTCATACCAATAGTTCTTACAAGAGGATACAAGGGAAAACACCCAGGCCCAATATTAGTCACTCCTCAGATGAAAGCAGAGGAAGTAGGAGATGAACCTCTCATGATTGCTCATTGTGGATATTGGGTTATCAAGTGTGCTGACAGATACAAAGGGGGGCTTTTTGCTTTAGAAAATTTTAAATTCAGTAAAAAAGATAAAGTAATTTTCTTAGTAGATGATGGTTTCCAACACTGGAGACTTTACAGAGATTTAAACCTTCTTCTCATAGATGGCTACAGAGGATTCGGAAATAGAAAAATATTTCCCTTTGGACCTTTAAGATCACCTCTCAGTGAAATAAAAGAGGCACATATGGTTTTCATAACAAAAAGAGAAAACAAAGAGCTTAAGGAAGAGATAAGCAAAAATGAAATTAAGGATATTTATTTTATTCCTCTTCAAATTCTGGGAATATTTGACCAAGAGGGAAATAGGATTAATGCAGAAGGAAAAAGTATTTTTGCCTTTTCAGGAATTGGAAATTTTGAAAGCTTTATCAAGACATTAAAGAGGCTAAATTTAAATATTAAGGGCTATAAAGAATTCCTCGATCATAAAAAATATTCAGAGAGAACTATTAAAAGGCTCATTTCTATTGCCAAGAATGCCCAGCTTTTAGTCACCACAAAAAAAGACTTTGTAAAAATAAAACAGCTTGAGACATTCATACCTAATCTCCATTACATTGATATAGAATTTGAAATAGAAGAAGGAATTATTGATAAAATTCTCACTCATCTAAATAGAATTGGGGAAAATTGATTTTCCGGGATTTTCTATCATTGCGACTTCGAGAGATAGCGAGAAGGAAGCAATTTCCTGACCGTAGGCTTTACTTAGAGACTGCTTCTCCTCATCAAGGGGCTCGCAGTGACACAAGAAAAGTGTCATTGCGAGGCATCTCATCTTTCATCATCACAAGCATAGCGAAGGGATCTTCTTGCCTCGCCACATTGGAGAATGGGAATGAATCAATCTAACAAAAAAGGAGCTAAACTTTTTTTTCAATCCGACGATATATATAATCAAGACAGCAAGGTGGAAAGGAGGTGAAAGATTAAATTCACCTTGAATGTCTGCACACAGGAGGTGTGCTAAAAAACAAAACATGGAGGTTTAAACCATGGCATTAAGAATTAATTTTAACGCAGAAGCATCAGTGACCCACACAGCCCTTCTAAGAAACGAAAGGGCAATGAACAAATCTCTTTTAAGAATTTCAACAGGTAACAGAATTCTCTCAGCAGCCGATGACGCAGCAGGACTGTTTATTGCAGACCAGCTCTCAACAGTTGCTGCAGCCCTTGATCAGGGCAACCGTAATATTCAAACAGGTATTAGTGCGCTGCAAATTGCTGAGACGAATGTTGGACAAATCTTTGAAAAGCTTCAGACAATCTACACAAAAGCCCAGTCTGCAGCCAATGACATCAATGACCCAAATGCAAGAGCAGCTCTTCAGAGAGACATTGCTAATATTGTTGATGCAATTCAGAAAATTGGAACAGACACCGAGTATAACGGAATTAAGCTTCTTGATGGAACATTTGCAGGAAAGGTAATACACTACGGTGCAAGAGCTGATCAAACAATCACAACAAGTATTTCAAATGTTAAAGCCAATGCTATAGGTGCCTATGTTATTGAAGCAAAAGGAGCAGTGGCATCCAGTACAGCTGCATATGCAACATCTATTACAGGTAATTGGCAGTTTGATTCTTCTGCTGATACAGTTACTGTAGGTGGTGTTAGTTTAGCAAGTACTCTTAGTTATACCGGTGCAGTTGATGCACGGGCAATTGCAGATGCAATTAATAATAATGCTAATCTTCAGCAGGCTGGAATCTCAGCAAGAGCTGTAAATACAAGCACGGCAAGTGTAGATTGGAATAATATTGATAATACCGCAGCTTCAGGATCATTAACGATCAGATTCTATGTTGGCAAAAAAACCGATACAGCCTCTGCTATAAGTGTAACAGTAGATGCAGGAAAGAGCCTTACACTTGATCAACTTGTATCTGAAATAAATACAGGGGCTTCAACAAAAAATCTTAATATAACCGCTGCCAATGTAGGTAATAGACTTGTTCTTACAACTCAAGGTGAAACAATTGGTGTTGAGGTAGTATCTGCCACTGGTTCAGCAGCTGTCAACCTTGGAATGCTACTTGAGGGAGCAACCGGTTCTGTTACTGCAAATGCTACAGGTTCAGCCGTTAAAATTGGTAAGCTTATTGTAACAGGTACAGATTCATACTCATATGATTTCAGTGGAATTGCAGATTCTAATTCAGGGTTAGGAGTTACAAATGCGGGTTCTGGGCAGTTTTACAATCTCTATTCGGTTGATGTTACAACAAATGCTAAAGCTGAACTCGCAATAGACATAATAAACACAGCAATTAAAAAGGTTGATAAAGTAAGAACTCAGATTGGTTCCGTAATCAATAACCTACAGGCAATTTGGGACGGTCAGAAAGCCTCCTTTGACAACACAAAAGAGGCTGAAAATGTCATCCGTAACACAGACTTTGCTGCTGAGATGAGCACCTTCACCACCATGCAGATAAGAATGCAGTCTGGTATTGCAATGCTTGCTCAGGCAAATGCTTTGCCTCAGTTAGTACTCCAGTTACTAAGATAATAGTTTTAACAGGAAAAATCCCCCTCCTCAAGGAGGGGGATGAAAATTTTTTAGGAGAGAGTTAAGATGCGGATGGATAGTATAGAAAGAGATGTAATTATAATAAATCCATATAGGTTCAAAAACCCATCTGCCCAAACAGAATGGGAGGCAAAATCCATCCAGAAAGACAATTTAAAAAATTTAGACAAAACCTATAAGGAAAGTTCAACTGAACTATCAAAACAAGTAAATCAAAACTTTAATATCTCTCAGGAAGAACTAAAAAAAATAATAGAAGAGATAAAGCATAAAATGAGCATGCTTGAAAAATATTTACAAATAAACATAGATGAACAACTTCAAATGCCAATTTCAAAAATTATTGATATGAGAACAGAAGAAGTGATAAGGCAGATTCCACCTGAATGGATTGTAGAAATCCTAAGAAGAGTAGAAGAGCTGAGAGGTGTTTTCTACTCTAAGGAGGTTTAAAAAATGGCAGACCTTTATATGTCAGGTCTAACAGGAGCTTTAGATTCTGAGACAATTATTAGCAATCTTTTAAAAATAAAACAGCAGCCTCTTACTGCATTAACGCAAAAAAAAGCCCTTGTGCAGGCAAAGGTCTCAAGCCTATCGAATCTTTTAGGCTCTATTAAGAACTTTCAGAGTTTTTTTGAATCCCTTAATATAGACAAAATTTTTACAACAAAAAAGGCAATTTCCTCAGATAATTCAATTTTTGAAGCTAAAGCCACATCAAATACACCGAATCTTAATATGAAAATTACTGTTAATAAATTGGCTCAGACAGAAATACGATCCTCTACCTTAGGAATGAATTCTCTGAATGATACTTTCTCCAGCTCAGGCACACTCAAACTTAAATATTGGAAAAATAACTCGGATGTTATTTCCTTTGATATAGATTACTCTGCAGGACAAACTCTTCAGAATTTTGTTGATAAGATAAATTCCTCACAAAGTTTTATAAAAGCATCAATTTATTTTACAGGCACAGACTATAGACTAATGCTATCAGAGTCAGATGCTTCCTCTTCATCAAAGGAGACCGATGAAAACAACCAGTCCTTTGTAATTGAAGTTGATTCCTCCTATGGTTTACCCGCTGAGCTTGGAAATCTTGAGAGTCTTCAAAGCGCTCAGAATGCTTCTATAAGGATTGGAAATTCTTCAAACCCAATTACTTCACCATCGAACACTTTCTCAAATGTTGTAACAGGACTTGACATTACCGTTAAAAAAGAAGGCTCAGCCACTCTTACCATCAGCGATGACTATTCGCAGCTTAACAGTGTTTTAAATAACTTTGCAAACAACTACAATGCAGTTGTCTCAATTATAAATTTAATGACTGGAAAGGGTGCCCAGTTTCAGGGAGACAGTGCTATCACCACAATAAAAACAAGCATGATAAATCTGCTTAATCCTCTTATTCAAAAGGGATTAATAAATTATTCTGACTCAGACGGCACTATTTCGATTAATACAGAAAACCTTGATAAGCTTAAATCATCGGATATAAATAGCCTTAAAGATATTCTTAACACTTTAAATAACTCCTTTTCTACTCAGCTAAAATCCATAGCAAGCACAATAACAACCTATAAAAATACAGGAGAAAGTCAGATAAATTCAATTAATGAGCGAGTCTCACTAATGCAAGCTCAATTAGTCAAATATGAAGAAAGACTTAGAAAAGAATTTGCCCAGCTTGAATCCTTCATATATCAGATGAATCAGATAAGTACAAGATTAGAAGACTTTGTTGTAACACTTTCAAAAATGACAGGAGGTAAAGAATAATGACCTATGTAGATGCCTATTTACAAAGTAGAGTTTTAGGTGCTGACCCAGTTGAGCTTATATTAATGCTTTATGAGAGAGCAATAGTTTCTCTAAACATTGCAAAGGAATCTATCCTTGGTGGAGTTGATGATCCTGAACTTTTAAAAAGAAAAGCAACTGAATTAGGAAGAGCAACTAATATAATCTACTATCTTCATGACACCCTTGACAGAGAAAGAGGTGGCCAAATTGCAGATAATCTCGCCACCATTTACTCAATATTAACAGAGGAGCTGGTTAGAGCAAATCTCTTTAATGATGTGGAGATAATTTCAAAGTGTATATCTATACTCAATAACCTTAAAGCATCTTGGGAAGACGTAAAAAAAGAAATGAGAGAAAAGCAAAATGCAGAGCGAAAATCCATTGCAGCAGCAGTCTGAAATAAGAAGTATTTTGATACAAGCAGAATTTGCCTTAAAGGAAAATCGCTATGAAGAGGCTGTTGCAATGCTTTCAAATATTAACATGGAGGAAATGGCAAGACTTTCGATGGATGAATTGCAGGCAATCGGTAAACTTCTTAACTACTTAAAAGAAATCGCACAGCAAAAAAAGGATGAATTAATAGAACAACTTAAAACCGTTCAGGCGTGTAAAAAGTACATTGGCTAAAATATTAAGCCCTGTCACAGGAGCGTCTTGATATCAATTCCCATGTTTCCTCGTCTATCTCATCCACATACTCAGATACTTTAAATTCTGCTCCGCACTCACTACAGCAGAGCAATACCCTGCTTCAGTAGAAAAATATGAAAACTGTGTTTTTACAGTATTTACATTTTACTCCCTTAAGGACTCTTTTTCTCAAAGGCCTCCTCCATTTTAATTCATTCTTCTTGCTAACTCAATCCATGGATAGTGTTGAAGAATCTTTACAAGGCTATTTAATCTACCTGAATTTATAAACTCTATTTTTTCATCACTGTCAAAAACTCCGTAGAATGAAGCAGTTTCAAAAAGGGCTCTGCCAAGATAATTATCCCTTGGTTTTAATACATCATCAGGTCTTGTGTAGAATGGGTCTTCTCCAACTTCACAGGATTTTCCAAACACATTAAACTGCCTGCAAGCAAGAGGCCTCATTGGATAAATCGAACAGACACCATCAATAAGAAAAGGACAAGTCTCACCCTTTTTATGTTTTAGAAGTGAACTCTTTATCTGTGAACGGAAAGGCTCTTTAATCTTTTCGATTACATACCAGTAAATTCCAACAATTTCAATCGGATAAACCGGAATGTCTCTGTGAGTTTTACAGCAGTTACTGCAACCTCTTTTACAGGCAAGGCTCTTACCTTGCTTTTCAAGTTTTTCAATATCCTTTTTTACACCTTCATCCATAATTGCATAGGCATTTAAGAGTAGCACTAACCAAGTATGATTTTTTTCATCCTTAGGGAAAGAGAGTCTAAACTTACTTCTTTTCAATTTTTATCTTTCTTGCTCCTTTGAGACTTTTAAGAAGGTCGGGATTATCAATAAGCTTTCCAACTAAATTTACTTCACTTGCTGGAACAGGCTCTTCATCTTTACTAAGTGGTGTTTTCCCAAAGAAAATGGCTAAAGCCTCTCCCGGAGGCCAATAGCCAATATCTCCAATCTTTACTTTTTTTGTAGCCGTATTGTCAAGAGGGATTTTAACTCCAATTGAAAAATAAAACTCATCTCCCCATTCATTTATATCACTTTCAATAGGAAGAGCCATTAAAATCTTTTTTGCACACTCTGTATCGAAAAGCTCTCCTTCTATCTCTTTATCGTCTATTATTATCCTAATTTTCTCAGGCATTTTTGGCTTTCTCTTTTTGTTTGTAAATCAGTATAGGAGACGATTTTTTATTTACCACATCTTCGTTAATTATACACTCACTAATTCCTTTCTCAGATGGTATAATATACATCACATCTAACATTATATCCTCTAAGATGCTCCTTAAGGCTCTTGCACCGGTTTTCCTCTCTATTGCCTTCTTCGCAATTGCCCTCAATGCTTCATCGGTAAAGGTAAGTTTTACTCCATCTATACTAAAAAGCTTTTGATACTGCTTTATAAGAGCATTTTTAGGCTTTGTGAGTATCTCCACCAATGCTTCTTCATTTAGCTCACTTAAGGTGGCAACAACAGGAAATCTGCCCACAAATTCTGGTATCATTCCATACTTTATCAAATCCTCTGGTTCCACATGATAAAGAATATTATCTGTCTTTATTTGTGATGTTTCAGATAAAAAACCAACGGTTCTTTTACCTATTCTTTTCTTTATTATCTCCTCAAGCCCAACAAAGGCTCCTCCACAAATGAAAAGAATATTTGTTGTATCAAGTTGAATGTATTCCTGATGGGGATGCTTTCTACCACCCTGCGGTGGTATATTAGCAAGTGTGCCCTCAACAATTTTTAACAAAGCCTGTTGCACTCCCTCTCCGGATACATCACGGGTAATTGAAGGACTGTCTGCTTTTCTGCTTATTTTATCAATCTCATCAATATAGACAATTCCAATCTGAGCACGCTTTATGTCAAAGTTAGCGTTTTGTAAGAGCTTTAGCAGAATATTCTCCACATCCTCGCCAACATATCCTGCTTCAGTAAGAGTTGTAGCATCCGCTATTGCAAAGGGAACATCAAGAAATTTGGCAAGTGTCTGGGCTAAAAGGGTTTTTCCTGTGCCCGTAGAACCTATAAGCATTATGTTACTCTTTTGAATTTCCTCTGAAGAACTACCTTTAAATATTCTTTTATAGTGATTGTAAACAGCCACAGAAAGAATTTTTTTTGCTTTTTCCTGGCCTATTACATAGTCATTTAAAAACTTATGAATCTCCTGAGGTGTTGGGAGATTATCCTTTGATTCTTCAAGAGATGAAAATTTTTCTTCCTCTAAAATCTCATTACAAAGCGATACACATTCATCACAAATATAAACTCCGCTACCAGCAATGAGTTTTTTAACTTCCTTCTGGGATTTACCGCAGAAAGAACATTTTAAATTTTCGCCATTTTTCTTTGCCATTTTGCTCCCACTTAACTTTTAATTGAAGTGATTACTTCGTCAACTATTCCATATTCCTTTGCTTCCTGCGCAGACATGAAAAAATCTCTCTCGGTATCTCTCTGTATTTTTTCAATAGACTGACCAGTGTGCTTTGCTAATATTCCATTAAGAAGCTCTTTCATCTTCAGAATCTCTCTTGCATGAATCTCCACATCTGTTGCCTGGCCATAAAAGCCACCAATTGGCTGATGAATCATTATCCTTGAGTGGGGAAGGGCAAATCTTTTACCCTTTGTGCCTGCTGCCAGTAAAATACATCCCATAGATGATGCCTGACCAATACAATAGGTGGCAATGTCTGGCTTAACATATTGCATTGTATCATATATGGCAAGCCCACTTGATACCATACCACCCGGTGAGTTTATGTAAATGTGAATATCCTTGTCTGGGTCTTCTGTCTGAAGAAAAAGTAGCTGAGCTATTACCACATTTGCTATCTGATCATTTATCTCGGTTCCAATAAAAATAATCCTATCCTTAAGAAGTCTTGAATAGATATCATAAACTCTTTCTGTTCTTCCTGTCTGTTCTATTACTATTGGAACAATACTCACTCTGATACCTCCTCTTTTTTAACAATCTTTGCCTTTTGCATTAAAACATCAAAAACTTTGTTCTCAAACACGCTATTTCTCACAGCTTCAAGAGATCCATCCCTAGAAATATAATATTGAACAATGCCTTGAGGAGTAATGCTATATCTTCTGGCTAAATTCATGACTTCTTGCTTTATTTCATCTTCAGAAACGGTTATTCCCTCTTTTTCTCCAATTATTTGAATCAACAGATAGGCCTTTACATTTCTTTTTGCCCTTTCAGATATCTTATCCATCTGTATTTCTATGTCAATTCCCATTGATTCGTATTCATCGCAGATTCTTCTCATCTCCATCTCTATAAGTCCTTCAGGAAGTTCAAACTCATAGTTTTCTAGCAGTTTTTTGAGAATCTCAAGCTTTTGCTTCTGCTCTCTTTGCTCTTTCATTGATATTTCAAGACTTTGTCGTATGTGATTTTTAAGGCTCTCCATTCCATCAAAGCCGAGCTCTCCTGGAAGTTCCTCATACGGAACATCCTTTTTTCTCTTTATTTCTTTTAGGGTAATTTCAAAATTTACTATTTTACCAGCAAAATCTGCGATGGAATTTTCAGGAAAATCTATGGTTACACTGAAACTCTCGCCCTTTCTTTTTCCTTCGATTGCCTTTGAAAAATCCTCAGGGAAAGGCCCAGCTCCCAGTTTATAAACATAGTCAGTTGCTTCTTTCCCTGCATCGGTTTTGTAATCTATTACCACAAGGTCCTCACTTTGGGCAGGTTCTTCTGTAGGCTCATAGGTTCCTCTCTCCTTTGAAAGTCTGCGGATAACCTCCTCCACATCCTCATCCTTAACTTCAACTGGAATTTCCTCTATTTCAATGTTTTCATAGTTTAAGTTTTCAATTTCAGGTCTCGTTTCAACTATCAATTCAAAATATAGAGGCTCATTTCGTCTTATATCAATTGCGTCTTCTGCTAAAGGTGGAAGTACAGGTTTTAAATTAGCCTCTTTAACTGCACTGTCATAGTATTTTGAAACAAGCTTTTCTAATACCTCTGATTCTGCATCCTTTCCAAATTTCTTTTCAATAATTGAAATGGGTGCTTTACCTGGTCTGAAACCAGGAATTTTTGCCTTTTTTTGAATTTCTCTCAGAACCTTCTGAATTTCACTTTCTACCACATCTGCAGGTATTTCAATTTTCAATCTCTTTTTAGTTGCTGAGATTTCATCAATTCCCTTTAACACTTCTCCTCCTTATAAAATAAATATTTTCCACCTTTAAGTTTAAAAGTCAAAGCTCTTTTTTGTCAATTAAATTAAGGGCTTTTAGAGTAAATTAAAACCTTATATGTTTTTACCGCTAATTTTTAAGAGCTATTTCTAAAATTCTTAATCCTTCAATGAAAACAAAATCTTTTTCTGAGCCTTGACCTAACTCCTTTATAAAAAGTTCTTTTTGAACCCTTAAAAAGTTATTTCGATCAATATCTGCTCTTTCGCAAAGCTCATAAATAAACTCATGAGGAATGGGCATCTCTAAAAACATCCCATCCCTAATACGAGGGTCTGCTCTTTTTTCTGATTTATGAAGGGTTAAGAATAAGTTTTCCATAAAATCCCTCTGGAGGGAGAGGTTTTTTCTCAATTCATCAAACTCTTCTTTTAGTTTTTGTTCTTTAAAAGCGCCATCCCATGCAATAGGATGGTTATCTTTAAAGCCTTCACAGTTTCTAAAAGCACCTTTTCTCCTTTCTTTAATCACCATATGCTGATAGTCTTCTGGAAATGTAACAGAAAAGGGAACCACTCTGCATTGAAGTGGTTTTGGCTTTTCATGGAGCAAACATAGAGAATTTTTTAAGAACCGACACTTTCTTTTAAACCTATTACCACCTATAAAATCTCCATTAATGAAAGAATTCCCATGCTGAAAGGTGATTTCCTTCAAATATTCTCTATGGTAGTCATTAACAGGAGATATTTTTCTAAAACCTATTGAAATTGGGAAAAAAGTATATAGGTGTTTTAATTCAGGTAGAGTTAAAATAGTTGCTCCTCCACAGCATTGGGAGGAGCAACTGATTGTGCAAGCAAAGTGTATAGATTGGCTCAAATTTTATTTTTATAAAGCGTCATTACTTCTTCTGTGGTAACAACTGCTTCAAGTTCCTCAGGATATCCACATTCTGCAAGAAATTTTAGTATATTTTCTCTCCCACCTTCCTGTCTATCAACTAATACAACAACCTTTTTAACAAAAACACCTGCTTCTTTAAGTCTTGTTATAGCCTGAATTGTTGAACTTCCCGTGGTTATCACATCATCTACCACCACAACACTATCGCCAGCATCTAAATTTCCCTCAATCCATTGCATAGTGCCATGTTCCTTTGCCTTTTTTCGAACAACAAAGGCTTCTATAGGACTTCCCTTTATATACGATGTATAGGCTACCGCAGTCGCAATAGGATCTGCTCCAAGTGTTAATCCTCCTATGGCCTTTACATTAAGAGGAGCTATCATATCATAAATGACATTTCCAATTAAATACATACCTTCAGGAGAAAGTGTTACGGTTTTACAATTAAAATAATATCTGCTTAACCCACCAGAGACAAGACGAAAAACAGGCTCTTCACTGTATTTAAAGGCTTTTTTGTAAATAAGCTCTACTATTCTTTCCTTCATACTCACTTTTTAGAATTGCTTATTAAATTTGATTCTGAGATTATCTGTTCTCAGCCTTAATAAGTCCTCTCCTGCTTTTCAGATTCGCATATTTCTTTTACTGTATCTTTTACAAGCTTACCATTTTCGTAAACCTTTTCAGAGACCTTTCTGCATTTTGTATAGGGATCTTTATAATAGTAATCACTTGCTGGCTCTGCTCTGTAGTAACCTCTTCCGTCTTCAGTTCTGTATTCAACAGGTCTTCCGCTTTGGTATGCTTCTCTTGAACCTCTCGTTGAAATATCAGCAATAGTAGCTCCTAAAACTGCTCCAAGTCCTGCTCCTATTACACCACCTCTCCATGGATTTTTCTTATCCAGAAGAGCACCTGCTATGCCACCCACTACAGCTCCTGCTCCTGCACCTTCGTAATGCTGCTGCTGAAGTTGAGCACAGGCAGTTGTAATTAGCATGAGTAAAGCTAAAATTAAAGCTGTTAGTTTCATTGTTACCTCCAAATAGTTAATAATTTTGTAATCCTATTCTAACATAAAATTCTCATAAATTACTCTGTTTCTGCCACTCTGCTTAGCTCTGTAAAGGGCAAGGTCTGCCTTATGAAGTATCATGTCAGAATTGAGTATATCTAACCTATTTGAGCAGGAGGTAAAACCTATGCTTACTGTTATCTTTACATTTTCTCCTTTTGTTGTAAAAAATTCCTTTTTTTCAATTATTGTTCTTAGATTTTCGCATATATGCATTGCCTCGGTTTCGTCAGTTGAAGGCATAAGCAAGCAAAACTCTTCTCCTCCATATCTTCCCAAAGTTACCTTAGCTGGTAAGTTCTCCATGCAATAATGCACTAAATCTTTTAAAACCTTATCGCCAGTAAGATGACCATAGGTGTCGTTAATCTTCTTAAAATAATCGATGTCTAAAATAGCAAGAGAAAGAGGTTCGTTGTAAATTTGACACCAATTAATCTCTTCAAAAAGTCGTTCCATGAGAAAACTTCTATTATAGGCTCCTGTAAGGGGGTCTTTTGTTAAAAGATTGTCGAATTCCCTTTTTAACTCAATCATTTTTTTGGCTTTCATTATTTTCAAAAAAAGGTCACACTTATTAAAGGATTCAAGAATATAATCGAAAACTTCATTTTGACAAAGATTTTTTAAAATTGAAGGAGTTCTTTTTTTTAAAATTACAATAAGAGGAATTTCTCTAATGGATGGAGCAATAGAGATAGTTTCTATAAGCTTTTTCCACCTATTTTTTAAGCCTACAATATCAATAAAAAGAATGTCTGGATTAATTTTGTATAATCTATCTACAAATTTTTCATCTATGGAGGAACTTTCAATAGAAGAAACATCATGGGCAAGAAAAAGTTTAATCCGTCTTGCAATGAAGCTCCTATTAGTTCCGACTAAAATAAGCATTTTTAATTGTCAAACATTATATAATACATGTACTTAGGATGTAAAGATTCTTCGGAGAGAATTTCTGGGTGAAGGTGAGGAAGTAACAGCCCTTCCTATCACTAAGTAGTCTGCTCCCATTGTTAAAGCCTCTCTGGCACTCACCACTCTTTTTTGATCATAGGCAAGATCTTCAGATGAACGAATGCCTGGAGTCACTACTAAAAAATCTCTACCACAAATCTCTTTTATTATCGGAAGCTCCCTTGCAGAGGATACAACTCCATCTAATCCGCAGTCCTTTGCAAGAGATGAGAGTCTTTTTACAATTTCATGAACGCTAATATTAATCCCGAGATTATACAAATCTTTTTCATCAAGACTGGTAAGAACGGTAACCGCAATAAGTTTTGTGGAAGCACTCATCTTTACCACTTCCCTTTTCATCTTAGCGCTTACTCTCAACATTTGTTCTCCGCCAAATCCATGAAGTGTTAACATGTCAATATCATATTGAAGGCAAACATTTAATGCTCTGCTGACAGTGTTCGGGATGTCATGAAATTTAAGGTCAAGAAAAACTTTTTTGCCCAAATCTTTAAGCCTTTTGACAATAGAAGGACCGCAACTACAGAAGAGCTCAAGCCCTACTTTGTAAAATCCTATATCTTCGCCAAGCTCTTCTACAATTCTAAAGGCTTCTCTTTCAGAGGAAAAATCAAGAGCTATGATAACCTTTTCAAAGTTCATCTATATTTTTGGTAAAACTATTCCCTGCTGGGCCTGGTATTTACCTTTTCTGTCTGCATAGGACACTTGACATTCTTCTTCTGCTTTGATAAATATAAGTTGTGCAATTCCCTCATTGGAATAAATCTTTGCGGGAAGCGGAGTAGTGTTAGAAATTTCAATAGTAACATAACCTTCCCAACAAGGCTCAAGAGGAGTTACATTCACAATTATTCCGCATCTTGCATAGGTTGATTTACCAATGCAAAGCACAAGCACATCCCTTGGAATTCTGAAATACTCCACAGAACGAGCAAGGGCAAAAGAATTTGGCGGAATTATACAGGCATCTCCTTTGAATTCTACAAAACTCTTTGGATCAAAACACTTAGGATCAACGATAGTGTTGTTTATGTTTGTAAATATTCTGAATTCATCGGCAACTCTCATGTCATAGCCATAGGAACTAACTCCAAAGGATATAACTCCTTCTCTGACAAGGCCTTCTTCAAAAGGTTCAATCATTCCCTTACTGGCCATTTCTTTAATCCAGCGATCATTTCTAACCATTAGGCATCACTCCTTTTCATTAAGTATTTCTCTCAATTTGTATAAAATTTCATCTCCTGAAAGGGTTTTTTCTATGGAGACAATATCCTTGAACTGAACAGGATAACCACTCATAAGTATTGTCTTTATTGAAGGACTGATTTGTCTCAGTTTTTTCATTAATTCAAGTCCTGTCATGCCTGGCATCACAAGATCAACAAGACAGAGGGAAACTCTATCTTTAATTTTCTCATATATTTCTAATGCTTCATTACCATTTGTAGCTTCATAGACTTCGTAACCATAATCTCTTAAAAGAGATGCTATGTATTGCCTTGTGTTAGTTTCGTCATCAACAACAAGCAATACTTCCTTTCCTTTCAAAGATTCTCTGTCAATAGAAGAAAAATCTTTTTCTGTCTGTGGTAAATATATCTTAAAGGTTGTTCCTTTACCTACTTCGCTATAAACATGTATGTGACCACCATACTGCTTTATCAAGCCAAATACTGTTGAAAGTCCAAGACCTGTCCCCTTTCCCTTTGGCTTGGTAGTAAAAAAGGGCTCAAAAATTCTACTTTTTGTTTCCTCATCCATTCCCTTTCCTGTATCAGTTACACAAAGCATTACATAAAGACCAGGCTTTATAAGAGGATGGGTGAAATGATACTCTGTATCAAGGGAAATTTCTTTTAATGAAAGTGTTATCTCTCCTCCATCTGGCATAGCATCCCTTGCATTAGTAATCAGATTCATCAGAATCACTTCAAGATGGGTTGGCTCAATTTTATAAAAAATCTCCTTTTCTGGTAACTTCAACATTACTTTAATATCAGAACCAACGAGTGGCTCTATAAAACCCTGAAAATTAGCGAGATACTCTTTTAAATTTAGCCTTTTTATTTCTCCAATCTCTTCTTTCCTGCTAAAAGTAAGAAGATTTTTAACGAAAGACTTAGCCCTCTGACAGGACTCAATAATTCTAACTGTGTAGCCTTTAAGAGTCTCGTCTTCTGCTTTACTCTCTAAAAGCGTTGCAAAACCAAGAATACTGGTGAGCACATTGTTAAATTCATGGGCAATTTTTCCAGAAAGTACTCCAAGGGATTCCATTTTTTGAGAATGAATGAGCTGCTCTTCTATTTTTTTTCTCTCTGTCATATCAATGATTGAGGCAATAGATTTTTTCGTATAGGGTATCATAGCCACATTCATAAGAACTTCCTTTATTTGTCCACTTCTGTCTTTTATTTTCGAGCTATACTGTCTTGGAGCTAAAGATGGCGAAATCCGCCTTAATTTGTGATATTCTATCATCTTATCAAGCATTTCTTCAGTAAAAAACTCAGTCCACTTCATTTTACCTTCTATTTCTCTCTTAGAATAACCTGTAAGCATTTCAAATTCATCGTTTGCAAATTCGATTGTCATATCCTCTTCAACTACAATAATAGCAACTCCCACTGAAGATAAGATCATATTCTGCTGTTCATAAAGCTCCAAAATATCCTTATGCTGCGTCTTGATTCTATCTATATACTCTATAAATCTGTCCCTCTGCTTATTAATTAGTGCACCAAGCATTCGAACAATTTCAATTGGTGAGTCTTCAGAAGCTTTTACTGAAAAGTTTCCCTTTTGAAGTTTTCGTAATACTTCAAAGTGTTCGCATATTCCTATGGCAAGTCCGTGATTAAGATCTATTAATGACTCTATTTCTTCCCTTAGCTTATTAATACTATCTATTAATCTCTGAACAGCATATCTTTCTACTTTTAAATCTATTTTTGGGGAAGTATCTCCTTTGCCTATTTTTTCAATAATGTCTGAACAAAGATGAAGAATTTCACTTAGTCTCTGACCGTGTTCACAAAAAAAATTCTTACACTCAAGAAATCCTCCTTCTGGACAGTGATACTGATTATCGATCATATCCTTATTGTCACCTTGATAGTATTTCCGTGCTTTTCTAAATTAAGTATTGTTTTACCTAATTTTGAACACCAAGCTTTTATGTCTTTTTCAAAGGTTGGACAATCTCCAAGTACTTCTACTATTTCCCCTTCTTTAAAATTGGGGTATGTAGCACTTAATTTGAGGATTGGATAGGGACATTTAAGCCCTCTATAGTCTATGAGTCTGTCAGCCAATTTTTTTCCTGTTCCTCCATCTCCTTAAATATCTTTTCGAAAATCTCTAATGCCTGCTTAGCTTCCGATGGCTCCATTTTGTTTATTGCAAATCCTGCATGAACTAAAACATAGTCTCCTATTTGTGCCTCGTCAGGAAGAAGCATAAGGCTTATCTGTTTGCGTAAGCCCATCACATCAACTGTTGCCATAACTCCTTCAATTTCTATTATTTTTGATGGGACTGCAAGGCACATTTTATCCCCCAATTTTCAAGTATTTTTAAGACTTCTTCGATTAACAGATTTAGTTTACCAGCTATAGTCGGAGTCAGGTCAAGTCCGATATCAATTGAAAGAGGTTGAATTCCAACAAGCACCAATTCCTCAGGCATTGTTCCCATTAATCGGGCAACTTCTATTAAATCCTGAACACCTACATGGTGGGCAGAAAGCTTACTTTTAAGATATGGTGGAATATCCTCTCCTCTTAAGACTTTCATAAATCCAGGTTCTTTGTGGAAATCAACAACATCTATTAGTATCATTTTTCTATATTTTTCCAAATATGGTAAAAGCTCAAGACCAAGTGTTCCACCATCAATGATTTCTACCTCTGGGTTAAAAGTATAATTATTTTTTAAAATCTCTGCTACTTTTGGTCCTGTGCCTTCGTCTTGCATAAGAATATTTCCAACTCCAATTATACCTATATCCATAGCTTTTCTCCAATTAAAAAGCCCTCCTGCAATAGGAGGGCTTTGTATTTGTGTTATTATTTTTTTATTCCTCTTTTACTTCAACAATGTGCATACCACATGCCATACAAGGGTCAAAGGAATGTATGGTTCTTAAAAGCTCAAGAGGCTGTTTTGAATCTGCAACAGGAGTATTCACAAGAGCTTCTTCAACAGGGCCTCTTACACCTTTATGATCCCTTGGTGAAAGATTCCAGGTAGATGGAACAACCATCTGATAATTCTCAATCTTCTTATTTTTAATCACTATATAGTGAGAAAGAGCACCACGAGGAGCATCATGCCAACCCATTCCCTTTGCCTCAGCAGGCCATGTCTTGGGATCCCATTTCTCAGTGTTGGCAATCTTATAATCGCCGTTTTTAATATTTGAGGCAAGCTCACTTATAAAGGATTTTGTCTTGTAAGCTGTTACAAGCGCAATAATTCCTCTTGCTGCAGTTCTACCAAGAGTTGAGAATAAAGCCTCTGGACCAACTCCAAGTTTTTTAAGCACCATATCAACCGCTTCCTTTACCTCCTTATTGCCTGCTGCGTAGGCAACAAGCACTCTTGCAAGAGGACCAACCTCCATTGGAAGTTCTTCATATCTTGGAGCTTTACCCCAGCTGTATTTTCCATCCACATTAAGATACTCATATGGTGGCTTAGGTCCAGTGTAGTTTGGTGTGGTCTCTCCATCCCATGGATGAAGCCCTGCTTTTTCACCCTTTGAATATGTATAGTATGAGCGGGTTATGTATTCCATTATCTTTTTATGGTCAACAGGGTGTACTTCTTTCAGATTTTTATTCTTTATAATTCCAGCAGGTAGCCAGAGTTTTCCATTAGCCTCAGGATATTCACCACAAGCAAGGAAGTTTACATTACCTCCATAATTTGCCCAATCTTTGTAGAAGGAAGCAACAGCAAGAAGATCAGGTATATATACCTTTTCAACAAATTCAATTGCCATGTCGGCATATTTATTAAGTGCTGCTATTGTACCAGCATTGATTGCATTCTGGCTTTCAGGATCTATTGGAATAGCCATTCCACCAACAAGGAATGTCTGAGGATGTGGATTCTTTGCACCTAGCATGGCCATCATCTTAATAACTTCCTTCTGCCAATCAAGTGCCTCAAGATAATGAGCCACTGCTAAAAGATTTGCCTCAGGAGGAAGTTTCATTGCAGGATGTCCCCAATAGCCATTGCTAAATATTCCAAGCTGGCCTCTTTCCACAAAGGCTTTAAGTTTGTCCTGCACAGCCTTAAAGTATGAGGTTGAGTTATTTGGCCAAGAAGAAATGCTCTTTGCAAGCTCTGAAGTCTTTGCTGGATCTGCTTTGAGGGCTGATACCACATCAACCCAATCAAGTGCATGTAGGTGATAGAAATGAATTACATGGTCCTGAACACACTGGTTTGCCATAATAAGGTTTCTCAAAAGATCTGCATTTCTTGGAACTTTTATCTTAAGAGCATCCTCTACTGCTCTAATTGAGGCAAGTGCATGAACAGTGGTGCAAACACCACAAAGTCTTTGAACAAAAACCCATGCTTCTCTGGGATCTCTTCCTTTAAGTATTACTTCTATACCACGCCACATTGTACATGAAGAATAGGCATCTTTAACCTTTCCATCGGCAACTGTTGCCTCAACTCTTAAATGCCCTTCAATTCTTGTTACTGGATCAATTACTAATCTTGCCATACATGCCCCCTTTATTTATTCCTTGTTTTCTTTTTTAGTTAAACCGGCTACTGCCATTGCGCCAAGCCCAATCTTGGCAAAGAAGGTATCTTTATTATCAACTCCTGCATAAAATGGAGCATAAGCGTCCCAGAATTTTGGCTCTGAACAGGCAACACAGGGATGTCCTGCCATAACAGGCCAGCTTGTGCCATCATTCCACCTTATTGTCGGACAGTTGTGATAGGCAAAAGGTCCTTTGCAACCAAGTTCATACAGGCACCAACCAAGCCTATGTCCTTTATCTCCCCAAGTTTTTGCAAATTCTTGAGTATCGAAGTGCCCCCTTCTTTCACAGTTGTCATGAATAAGTATTCCATGGGCAAATAAAGGTCTTCCAAGATTATCAGTTTTTGGAAGCTTTCCAAAGGTAAGGAAGTAAACTACAGTGGCTGTGAAGTTTTCCACATTAAGTGGACAGCCAGGAAGATTAATTACTGGCTTATCTTTGATTATATCTCTTACTCCTACAGCACCTGTTGGATTTGGTTTTGCTGCCGGAATTCCACCATAGGTGGCACAGGTTCCAATTGCAATAATTGCTGCTGCATCCTTTGCAACTTCTTTTAAAATATCAAGAGCTGATCTGCCACCAATACAGCAGTAAAGCCCTCCATCTTTTGTTGGAATTGAGCCTTCTACAACAACAAGATATTTTCCCTTATACTTATGAATAGCATCATGAAGTGATTTTTCTGCCTGATGACCAGCTGCTGCCATGATTGTCTCATGGTATTCGAGAGATACCACATCAAGAACAATCTGGCCAATAGTAGGTTTAGTTGCTCTTAATACACTTTCACTACAGCCTGTGCAATCCTGGAAGTGAAGCCATACAACCACAGGCTTTTCCTTTTTTTCCATTGCTTCAGCAATTTTTGGAACATAGGAAGAGGAGAGTCCGAGCACTGCTGCTGTAGATGCACAGAATTTTAGAAAGTCTCTTCTTGAGACTCCTCTACGAACCAATCCTTCATAGATTGTTCCCTTATCCATACACGCCCCCTAAAATTATTTTTTTCGTATAAAGAGTTTATATTTTTTTTGTCAATTTGTCAAGAGGCATCTTAAAAAAGTATAATAATTAACTTATGAAAAACCTATCAGTAGGTATAATAGGAGCTGGGCCAGCAGGAATTGCTGCTGCTGTTGAGTGCAAAGCCTCTGGAATAGGAAATGTGGTTGTTTTTGAAAAGAGCACTAAATTTTGCTCAACCATCCGAAGGCTTTATCCTGCTGGTAAAAGAGTTGATAGAGATTACAAAGGGTCTAAAGAGTCATCTACAGGAATCTGCACCTTTGAAACAGAAAGTAAAGAAGAATTCATTCAACGGATGAAAAAATATATTGAAGATTACCAAATTAAAATTGAATACAATGTGGAGATTAATTCACTTGAAAAAAATGATGATTTCTACTTTCTAAAGGGAGGAACCTTAAATTTTGCTCGGGCTTATGTGGTTATAATTGGCACAGGAGTATTTGATAGGCCTAAAAAACCTTCCTATCCCATTCCAGAAGAAATTAAGGACAGAGTTTTTTTTGAACTTCCGAAAGAACTTCCAGAGGGAGAAAAAATACTTATTGTAGGAGGTGGTAACACCGCTGCTGAGCTTGCCTGCTTACTTGCTGGAAAGTGTGATGTTCATCTTTCTTATAGAAGACCTCAATTTTTTAGAATAAATGAAGAAAATTTAAAGGAACTTGAAAGAAAAAAGGATAACATAAGGTTTTATCTTGGCACGGAAATACGGGAATTAAAGGGAGATAATGACCTTGTAAAGGTTTTCTTTACCGATGGTCACACAGAGAGTTTTTCAAAAATTTTTTACTGCCTCGGAGGCAGTACTCCAAAGCTCTTTCTTGAAAAAATGGGTATTAAATTCCAAGAAAACTTACCCGCCATTGACGAATTTGGAGAGTCCAATCTACAGAGAGTTTTCCTAATTGGTGATATTGCAATTAAAAAGGGAACTATTATGCACGCTTTTAATTCAGCCCACAAAGCAGTAAAAAGAATCCTGGAAAAATATCCTCAAGTTAAGCTTCTATAATGTCTTGTTCGGAAATAATAATTTTTACTTTTGTTCCTTTACCTATTTCACTTTCTATTTTTAAATCCCAACCATGAATTCGCACAAGATGCTTTACAATTGCCAGTCCTAGTCCTGTTCCACCAGTGTCTCTTGAGCGAGCTCTGTCAACTCTGTAAAATCTTTCTCCTATTCTTGGAAGATGTTCCTTTGAAATTCCAATTCCAGTATCTTCCACAGATAAAATTGCTAATTTATCTTCTTTCTGAAGCTTTACTTTAACCCTTCCGTTATCAGTAAATTTTATTCCGTTGTCAATAAGATTTATAAGTATTTGCGTCAACTTATTTCTATCGGCTTTTATGCTAATCCCGCTTGGAATTTCGCTCTGCAGGCTAATGCCTTTTTTTTGCGCTTTCTCAGCAAAGGTTTGAAATACCGAAAGAACTAAAGGCTCGAGAGATATAGCCTCTTTCTCAAGCTTGGTTGCTCCAGATTCAATTTTAGAAAGCGTTAGAATATCATCTATTAGAGCTACCAGTCTGTCTGCCTGAGATTTAATAATACCAACAAATTTCTTTGCATTCTCTTTATCATCTATTGCACCATCAAAAAGAGCTTCTGCATAACCTTTAATGGCTGTTACAGGAGTTTTAAGCTCATGGGATACATTTGTTACAAATTCTTTCCTTATATTTTCAAGTTTTTTTAGTCTTGTTATGTCATGAAGAAGAATAATGAGAAAATTAACACTTCCACCTGGTGCAATTACTGGCATTGCCTTGGCAATTATAAAAATTTCTTCTCCGCCTTTTTTTATAGAAAGCTCATTTGAGACCTCTCTTCCTTCCTCCATAGCATATCTCAAAAGTTCAAGTAGGTCCAGATTTCTTATTATCTCCATGAATTGCTTGCCTTCAGGAGACTCCTCGGTTTTTAGGAGCTCCTTAAAGCTTCTATTGGCAAAAAGAATATTTCCTTTTGGATCAAGTATAAGAATGCCATCGGTAATTGACTTTAGGATAGATTCGAAATTTTCAGAAGAAATAAGCTGTGGATAAACTTCATCGGAACGCTCTTGTTGAAAATTTTCAATCTTTGACGAAAGATTTCTTACTTTAATAAAAAGAACAAAAATAACAACGATTAAAATAGCTATTATTCCTATATAAATTTCCATTTATCCCTCAATATAGTAACCAACGCCTCTCATTGTTTTTATATATTCAGGCCTGTCAGGGTCTCTCTCAATCTTCATCCTTAACCTTCTTATGTGAACATCCACTGTGCGAGAATCCACATAAATATCTTGGCCCCATACTGCATCAAGGAGATGATCTCGGCTAAATATTTTATTTGGTCTCTCTGCAAGATACAAAAGTAATTTAAACTCTGTAGCAGAAAGTTTTACAGAATTACCCCTGATTGTCACAGTATATTTTTCCTTATCAATCAAAAGATCACCTATTTTTATGATTTTTTGAGGCTCAGTGGTAAAAGTTCTTCTTAAAATTGCCTTTATTCGGGCAACAAGCTCTCTTGGACTAAAGGGTTTAGTCATATAATCATCAGCACCTAACTCCAAGCCTATTACTCTATCGAATTCTTCTGCCTTTGCAGTTAAGATTAAAATACCGGTATTTTTCATATTAGGATTATTTCTCACAATCCTGCATATTTCAAGCCCCTGAACATATGGTAACATTAAGTCCAAAACAATAAGATCATAGATATTTTCCTTAATTTTCTTCAGGCCTTCCTGACCATCAAAAGCCAAATCAACCTGAAAACCTTCATTTTTTAAAGAATAAGAGACTAATTCGGCAATTTCTTTTTCGTCCTCAACTACAAGTATTTTTTTATCCATTTAAAGCCCTTTTTAAATCGTTCTCTCCTATTTCAAAGTTTATTTTCATCTTTCCAATTCTTTCTGGAATAACCATTCTAATTTTACCGTGAATATTCTTTTTATCAAGAAGCATAGCCTTAACAATGGAGGAAGGCTCAAGCATGGCTGGAATTTCAATGGGTAGCCCGTAACTTTTAAATATTCCTTTAATTCTCTCAAAGCTTTCCTTATCAAAAAATCCAAGAAGATAAGAAAGCTTTGCCTCATGTACCATACCTATTGAAATAGCCTCTCCGTGTAGATAAGTTGAGTATCCTGTAAGAGCCTCAATAGCATGCCCTATTGAATGACCATAGTTTAAAACTGCCCTTAGAGAACTTTCTCTTTCATCCCGAGAAACCACCTCTGATTTTATCTCACAGGAACGCTTTATTATTTCAATAAGCAAAGCTTTATCGCGTTTTATAATCTTCTCCCTATTTGTTTCAAGAAACTCAAAAAAACGCTCATCCCATATAACACCATATTTTATTACCTCCGCAATGCCGGAAAGAAATTCCCTGTCAGGAAGAGTCTCAAGGGTGTTTACATCTATCCAGACAAGAGCAGGCTGCCAAAAGGTGCCAATCATGTTTTTACCTAAAATGTGATTAACCGCTGTTTTCCCACCTACAGAGCTGTCCACCTGAGAAAGAAGAGTTGTTGGTATTTGAACATAGGAAATTCCACGCATATAAAGGGAAGCCACAAATCCTGTTATATCGCCAATCACACCTCCTCCTAAAGCTACAAGACAGGACTTCCTATCGAAACCAAGTTCAAGAAGTTTAGTTAGGATATGGTAAGCCCAGAAGTAGTCTTTATAATTCTCACCGTCTGGAATGATAATCATATAGGGTTCAAAGCCTTCCTTTTTTAGGGAGTTAAATACGGTTTCACTGTAAAGTTCCGAAACTAAAGGATTACTCACTATGGCTATTTTTTTACCAAAAGGAAACCTTAAAAATCTTTCTCCTACCTTAGAAAGATTTCCCGCATCAATTAATATTTCATAACTTCTTTCGCCCAGTTCTACCCTAATTTTTTCCATCACTCAACCTCTCATATTCACTTATAATTTTATCTGCTACTTCCTCAATTTTTAAGTCTTCTGTATCTATTAGTAGGTCTGCTTTTTTGTATAATGGTATTCTTTCATTAAGAAGTTCCTTAATCCTCTGCTCAACATTTTCTACTCTCAAGAGAGGTCTATTCCTACAATCCTTTACTCTGTTAAAAATTGTTGATACAGATGCACTAAGGCAAAAAAGTATTCCATTTTTTTTTAAATTTGAAAGATTTTCCTCCCTCAGAACAACTCCGCCTCCTGTGGAAATAACAAGTCCCTCTTTTTTGCTTAAAATCTTTACAATCTCAGTTTCTAAGTCCCTAAATCTTGTCTCTCCGAATTTCTCAAAAATTTCTCCTATCTTCATTCCAGTAGTCTTTTCTATCAAATCATCCACATCAACAAACTTAAAATTAAGCTTCTGTGCAATAGCTCTTCCCACCGTTGTCTTACCAGTGCCCATAAAGCCTATAAGAACAATATTTAATCTTTTTTTCTTCACCATTAATTATAACCCAAATCACAGCATAACTATACTACTGAAACTCAGATAGGCAATAGCAAAAAAGAAGGGACAGGAATATCAGAAATACTGGAGAGGGATGGTGGGAATTGAACCCACTGAAGCACCAAAATGCTCCACCTCTGGTTTTGCAGACCAGGGGGGAGACCACTCCCACATCCCTCCAAAATGGATTTACTATAAATTTAACCTTTATGTCAAATTGATTTTTTCTATACAATAAAAATTTTTCTATAGATTCTAGGGCATTGTTATGCCTTTAAAAGAAAGGCTATAATATTTTCATGGCTAAATCTTTAAAATTTCTTGCACTAATTCTTTTTCTTACAGGTTTTTTAGTCACTATTTCTTGTGAAAGCAAGGAAAGAGATTATTATAAAGTTACAGAAGTTCATGATGGTGACACGGTCACAATTATAATGGACTCATTCTTAGGAATATTTCTAAAAACCGAAAGAATAAGGCTAATTGGTATAGATGCGCCTGAACTTGCCCAAGAACCGTGGGGGAGAAAAGCTAAAAATCACCTAAAAAAACTTATAAAGGAAAGCGATGGTATGGTAAGATTGGAACTTGATGTTCAACATAGAGATAAATATGGCAGGGTGCTTGCCTATCTCTGGAGAAAAGATGGCAAAATGATAAACTATCTAATGATTCGAGATGGTTATGCTATGCTTTACACCGTGCCACCAAATGTAAAATATGTGGAACTATTTACCGAAGCCCAAAAACTGGCAAGAAATGAAACGAGGGGTATCTGGGGAAAAGACGGTCTGAGCGAGACTCCATCTAAGTGGCGGAAAGAACATCCAAGATAGGGTTTGATTTATAACCTTTAATAGAACTTCTTAGATAATAAATCTCTCCTTTTTAAGATATCTCTTTACCTCATCTGCCTCGGTTTCAAAGCCTCTCTTTCCCATAGCTCCATAGGTTAGCCTTTTTCCTAACTCAACTCCGGGCTGATTAAAGGGATTTATACCATACAGAAGCCCTGCCATAGCAGTAGTAACCTGTAAAAATTGGAATATTCCTCCGATTGTTCGAGGTTCAATCTCTCCGATACTTAGCTTCAAATTAGGCTTTTTGTGCATACAAAGAGCCATTTCAGTGGCAAGTTGCTCTGTATGCATTAATTCTTCAAGGGTATGACCTCCGAGAAATCTTAATCCCTCAAGATAATAGAACTCTTCTGGTATCTCTTCCTGGACACCGTGCTTTTCCACAGTTAAAAAAAGAATAACCTTATCCTCTGGCCCTTCCATCCATATCTGAAGTTGAGAGTGCTGGTCCGTAGTTCCAAGAGATGGATACGGTGTTGTTCCTTTGCCATCCTTACCAAGGCTTTCAGCCCAGAGCTGGGAAAACCACTCTGAAAGAGTTTTAAGTCTGTCACAATAAGGGAGAAAAACAAGAATCCGACGACCTTTAAGAAAATCTAATAAATATAACGAAGAAGCTAATATTGCCATAGGATTTTTGGCAAAACCTTCCTCAAATGCTTTTTCTGAAATATCTTTTGCTCCTTCAAGAATTTCTTCGCTTGGAATCCCTATTGTTTCTGCAAGAAGAAGTCCCACTGGAGTAAGCACTGAATATCTTCCTCCAATGTTTTTCGGAATTGAAAGAGTCCTTATTCCATATTCCTCAGCAATTGCTCTCAAATTACCTTTTTCAGGATCTGTGGTAAATACAAAATGATCCTTTACATCAAGCCTTCTCGTTCTTATTAGTTTCCATAGAATCAAGAAAGAAGAAAGGGTTTCAGAGGTACTACCAGATTTGGAGATCACATTTACTAAGGTTCTCTTAAGATCGACTATTTCAAGGATGTTTTTTAAGGTTACAGGGTCTACATTGTCATATATGAAAACCTTTGGTTTTTTCTTTAAATTGTGAAAAGGGCTAAGCGCTTCAAGTATAACCTTAGGGCCAAGCGCGCTTCCTCCTATGCCAAGAAGGAGAAAATATTCGTAATCTCTCCCTATCTTTCCAATTTCCTTTACATCTTTAAGGTCTTGATTGTAAATCTCTATAAAATCAAGCTCTCTGTATGGTTTTGCTCTGATGAGTTCTACCGCCCTCTTAGCATGATCCTCAATCTCACTTAATTTGATGCCTGCTGAGCCTATAAGCTCTGTAAGCACATTAGAAAAATCAAGCTTTACCACTTTTCCTCCCTTTTTTTGCAAAATAGGTAAGCACAAAAATAATTACAACCGTCAAAATCATTATTAAAGTAATTACCTTTGTAAGCTTAAAGGCCATGGTAAGAAGAATTACAAGAGCAAGTAAAAGATAAATCTGCCAACCCAAAAAAGTCCCCCCTTAATTTAAAGGCTACTCTTTTTTCTCATCAGAGGCCACTGCTGTTTCTTCAATTTTCTGCTTTTTAATGTACAAATAAGCCTCTTTTGCAGATACCACAAGAATTACTAAAAAACCTATTAGCAATCCTTTTATGTTAAAAAGCCCTTTTATGGCAAAAAACCATAAAAATAAAAATATAGCACCCAATTTTATGTAGCTCAAACCAATAACAGTAAGCTGAAACATGGGTTTACCAAAAAACTTTTTTACAGCCCATGCAAGCTCTCGCAAACTAAACCAGCTAATAAATCCTCCAAGAACCACATTAAATGAAACAATCCAATCCTGCCAGATTAAATAGCTCAAACCCGCAAGAATTGGAACAATAATTAGGGTTTGCCTATTTATTTTCTTTATTACTTCCTTCTCCATCTCTGTTTACCTTCCTGACAAATCGAAATATTTCTTTTACTCCTGCGGCAAAGCCAGCAAGAAGAAAAATTATGGAAAAAAGTGGAAAAGTATTAACAAATTTATCAATCAAATATCCCATTACAACTCCAATTATTACACAAAGAACAAAGTTTATACCAAGAGCTGAAGCCTCTAAGATTATCTTCCAAACGGTTTTTTTTGTTTTTTCTTCCCTCAACTATAGCCTCCACATTCTGATAATACAAACTCTTTGAGAGCCGTTGCAACTTCTTTATAAAAATCGGTATTTGCCTTTTCATAAAGGTAATCGCAAAAAAGAGGTATCCACTCACTAAGTCTTCTTAAAAAATCTATCTGAAGATCTATTAAATTCTCTTCAATAAGATAACTCATAAAAAGTAATTCTATAGAAATGTGATCCGGTGGAAGATCAAATTCTTCCTCTAAAGTAATGCCTGCAGACCAGTAAAAATGCTGCACATCATTTAAGCTCAAATCTATTGGTATATCTCTATAAATCTGTTCTCTGTAATAGCCCTCATAATTTGGAAGGCTTGCTTCTGAAAATAGATTTATAAAGTCATCGCATATCTCCTCATAAGTATCGGCTACGGTTATACCAGCAAAATCTTCAAATTCTTCAATTAAATCTTCATCCGGTACATCCGTAAATAAATAGGCAAACATTCTATAGGTATGAGCTCGTTGTTCCTTTTCTAAGGGATCAAAAATACTCATAGCTCTTTAAATGTGTTATATGCTGCTTGAACAGTTTTTTCTATATCTTTTTTGCTGTGGCTTAGAGAAATAAAACCAGCCTCAAATTGTGAAGGGGCAAGATATATGCCTTTTTCAAGCATTTTCCAGAAAAACTTTTTATACTTCTCTAAATCTGCTGTCCTAGCTGTCTTTGCATCTATCACCTCTGTCTCTGTAAAATAGGTGCAAAACATAGTTCCTGCTCTGTAGAATTTTACCTTTACATCCGCACGCTTTGCTGCATCTTTAAGTCCTTCCTCAAGTGCTCTCATAATTTCTTCAAGTTTTTTATATGTGGAGCCTTTTTTAAGAATCTTAAGTGTCTCTATACCAGCAGTCATTGCAAGTGGATTTCCTGAGAGTGTGCCAGCCTGATAAACTCCTCCATCAGGAGCTACCATCTGCATAATTTCCTTTTTACCGCCATATGCTCCTACTGGAAGCCCTCCACCTATCACTTTACCAAGGCAGGTAAGATCTGGTGTAATTCCATAGTAAGACTGGGCTCCTCCAAAAGACACTCTAAATCCTGTCATTACCTCGTCAAAAATTAACACAATTCCATATTTTTGCGTCTCCGCTCTTAAAATTTCGAGAAAATCCTCTTTTGGAAGAATGCATCCCATATTACCTACCACTGGTTCCACTATCACACAGGCAATATCTCTCCAGTTTTTTTCAATAGTGCTCTTAAGAGCTTCTTTGTCATTAAAAGGAAGCACAATGGTTTCAGATGCATAAGTTTTTGGTACTCCAAGGCTATCTGGAATTCCGAAGGTCTCTCCACCAGAACCAGCAGCCACCAAAAGTCCATCCACATGGCCATGATAACAGCCCTCGAATTTTATAACCTTCGCTCGGCCTGTAAAGCCTCTTGCAACCCTAATAGCAGACATGGTGGCTTCAGTACCAGAGTTTACCATACGAATTTTTTCCATAGAAGGAAAGGCTTTTTTCACAAGCTCTGCAAGTTCAATCTCAAGTTTAGTAGGAGCACCGTAGCTTGTTCCCTTCTCCACTGCCTTTTTAAGAGCCTTTACAATCTCTTTAGGAGCATGACCGAGTATTAGAGGTCCCCATGAAAGGACATAATCTATAAAGATATTTCCATCTACATCATAGATCTTAGAGCCCTTTGCCTTTGAAATAAAAATCGGATTTCCACCTACTGCCTTAAAGGCTCTAACAGGGCTATTAACTCCTCCAGGCATGATTTTTATTGCTTTGCTATAGAGTTTTTGAGATTTTTTCGTCTTCATCCCTTCCTCCGCTTTTTTAAGATATTTATGCTTTCTTTATTAGGAAAAAATACCAGAAAAACAAAAAAAATCGCAAATCAACAGGTAATTATTAATATTGTGTCTCTCACCTTCATTATTATGATAAGCAAGATTTCTTACTCTGCATAGAACATCCAGAACAAGCTACGAGTCTCTGAGACCGCCTCGGACATCTAAAGCCTTTTAGTAACATTTTTTTATTGCAAACTTTAGAATCTTTTATAGAAACCATTGATATGATATAATTTAAAAATGACTAAAAGAGTGCTAATTGTAGAAGACAACGAACTTGTAAGTGAAACCCTGAAATCAATGCTTGAGTTTTTTCAAATTGAAGTTACTGTTGCACCCTCAGGTGCTGAGGCAATAAAGCTATTTGAAGTGGCAAAAAATAGTAATGAGCCCTTTGATATTGTATTTATTGATCTTGTTTTACCTATGATGCATGGAAGCGATGTTTTAAAGGAGCTTCAAAAAATAGACCCAGAAGTAAAAGCAGTTATCTCAAGCGGATATTCTGATGATCCTTCTATAAGTCATTACGAAAAATTAGGATTTAATGGAATTTTAAATAAACCTTATACCCTTGATGAATTAAGGGATGTTTTGGTTAAATTGAAAATCCTCTGAAACAGGGATATAAATTTTAAAAGTTGTGCCCCTTCCGAGTTCACTTTCAACCTGAATTGTGCCACCTAATTTTTCTA
>CAKZQH010000022.1 GCA_937139565.1 uncultured Nitrospiraceae bacterium
ACAAACATTTAGAAAAGAACCCACTACAAGACCTAACAGAAAAAAAACTAAGATTTCCATCTACCAATCTCTTCCAAGTCAGCAAGTTTCTTTTTTTTCTCTTCTATTTCCAAATCAAGCTCTTTTATCTGTCTTATTAAATAGGAAATTTTTTCGTTTTCCTTGAGGTTAAAATCGGTGTTCCAGGTTTCGCTAATTTCTTCTCCTATTCTTTTCAGCAATTCTTCTCTTTTTTCCATGAGACTATTTATTTGTCCTATCAATTTTAAAACATTTATCTCAACCTTTATCCTTTCGGAAATAACACTTGCCCAAAATTTAAATGTCTTGAGTCCCTGGATAAAATCTTTTTTTATGTTCTCAATCACTTTTAGCCCACCTTATCAAGATGTCTAATTTTAAACCTAACCCCATAAGAATTTGCAATTTCTTCACATTTTTTTAAATCTACACCGTCCATGTCAACAACTGTGACCTGAACGTTTTTAATGTATTTTTTTGCATCCTCTATAAATTCTAAAACTGCTTCATAGGAATTAGGATATAAAGGATTACATATTTTTTCGTAAGTTTCACTGTCTTGAGCATTTAGACTTATTGATATAGAGTCAATTAGGCCTTCTAATTCTGATAAAATTTTCCTTTTATGGATGAGATTTCCATGACCATTGGTATTCACTCTTACCCTTCCACCCTTTTCTTTAATCCACTTTGCAACATTTTTAACAAGTTCAAGCCTTAAAAAAGGCTCACCATAACCGCAAAATACTATTTCTTTGTATTCCTTAGGATCTCCGATTGCTTCAATTAATTCTTCTTCAGTAGGCTCTTTTTCAAGTCTTAAGTTATGACCCTTAACATAATCGGTATGAAATCTAACACAAAATCTGCATACATTAGTGCATCGATTTGTTACATTTAAATAAAGAGAATCCCTTATTTTATATGCTATTTCACTCTTTGGCATTTTGCCTATTTTAAATAGCCTGCAGGCATTCACCGTAGTTATACGATCAATATCTTCTACTGTCACTTCCCTGAGCTTTGCAACAGCTTGAGCAGTATAGGTTAAAAAAGCAGGCTCATTTCTTTTACCCCTAAAAGGTTCAGGTGCAAGATATGGAGCATCTGTCTCAATTAGAAGACTTTCATCAGGAACAAACTGAGCAACCTCTTTTATTTTTCTGGAATTTTTAAATGTCACCACTCCTGAAATGGAGATTAAAAATCCTAATTTTAAAGCCTCTTTAGCTTGAGAAACATCGCCGCTAAAACAATGCATTACACCTTTTCTAATCCCTGACTCTTTCAAAATATTAATTGTGTCTTTAAAGGCTTCACGGGAGTGAATAACTACGGGTAGGTGAACCTCTTTAGCAATTTCTAACTGTTCTCTAAAAACCTTTTTTTGGATTTCTCTCGGTGAATGCTCATAATAATAATCAAGACCGATCTCGCCTATTGCAATCACCTTCGGGTGTCTGCTTAATTCAAATATTCTATTTTTAATCTCTTCGTTATAATCCTTTGCATCATGAGGATGAATACCCACACTCGCATATACCATAGGATACTCTTCAGCAATTTTAATAGCCCAATCGAGACTTTCTACATCAGAGGAAATGGTAATTATGTTACTCACACCTGCTTCACAGGCCCGACTTATTGCTCTCGGTATTTCATCTTCAAACATCTCAAGGTGACAGTGAGTGTCAATCATGCGCCAAATTTCCTCAATCTCAAAGAATTTGCAAGAACAAGAGGCATGATTGCTGTTGCAGGAATAATCCCAAGCTCACCCTTTAGGCACTCTCTTTCAGTAAAAGACTGTGAAGTTCCGCCTAAAACATAGGGTGAATGGATTAGTAAAGGAACAGGATGCCAACTATGAGCCTTAAGCAAAGCTGGAGTGCTGTGATCTCCCGTAAGTACTAATACATCTGGAGAGAGAGAGAGTATTTCAGGTAAATAATTGTCGAATTCTTCAATTTTTTTAACTTTTCCTTCAAAATTTCCATCCTCTCCCATTGAGTCTATCTTTTTTATGTGAAGAAACAAAAAGTCGTAATCCTTATAGACTCTTTTTAAGGTCTCTATTTCATCTTTAACATCTCCCTCTACTGATAGGGTTTCCATTCCGAGTAATTTAGTAATGCCTCTATACATTGGATATATTGCTATGGAACAGGCTCTTAACCCGTATTTATTTTCAAAAGATGGAATATCAGGAAGAGATGAAAAGCCTCGCAAAAGCACAAAATTGGCCTTATCCTCATCTTGTAATATCTCAGAAGCTCGTCTTATAAATTCCTCAGCAATATCTGCAACCTTCTTTGCCTCCTCCATCAATGGTAAAGGCTTAAGAGGAGACCTACCCTCTTTCTGTGGGTCCGTATCTGCCACCATTGCTTGACTCTCGGAGATATTCTGAGGAAATCTCATTACAAAAGAGAATCTATGTTCCTTACCTGGTCGAAGAATAATTTTGACCTCATCAATTTCCTCTATTTGAGATGAAAGTTTTTCTGTTAGCTCAATATTTTTCTCTGTTGGTATTCTTCCCGCTCTTCTGTCAACAATGACTCCATCTTTGATTGTGGCATAGTTACATCTCACTGCCACATCGGTTTTTTCAAGTTCGATACCTAAGCCAAGTGCCTCTAAAACTCCTCTTCCAATTTCATACTTCAGGGGGTCATAACCAAAGACACCAAAATGGCCTGGACCACTTCCAGGTGTTATGCCATAGGAAACTGGGATATGTAGTCCACAGGCAGATTTTCTTGCAAGAGCATCCATATTTGGTTTTGATGCAGCATCAAGTTCGGTTTTACCATTTATTGGAAGCCCACCTACTCCATCAAGAATAACAAAAATAATCTTTGAACTGTTTTTCTGCACTAGCGATGAAATATCCATTAAAAATCCTCCCTTTTTAGTTGTAAAAAAAGAGCATACTTAATAATAACAAAAAAGACTGACTGGATAAAATTTATTAAAAAACCAAGATAAAGCATTGTTAAGGCAATCCATAAATTCTACAGAGCTTTAAAATTCTTAATTTTACTAAATCCTTTGCAATTTTATATAATACTCGAATGAAGATTGCAATTGGGGCAGATCACGCTGGATATGAGCTAAAAGAGCTTATTAAAGCCCATGTTACTAAGATGAATTTTGAAGTGTACGACATGGGCACTTGTTCCACTTGCTCTGTAGATTATCCTGACTTTGCTGAAACTGTAGCATCAGCTGTTTCTCAGGGTCTTTATGATAGAGGGATTTTAATATGTGGAACTGGTATAGGTATGAGCATTGTAGCAAATAAATTTAAAAACATAAGAGCTGCTCTTTGCAATGACCTTTTTACAGCTAAAATGTCCAGATTGCACAACGATGCAAATATATTATGTATGGGTTCTAGAATAATTGGATCAGGACTCGCAATAGAAATAGTAAATACTTGGCTTACAACACCTTTTGAAGGAGAAAGGCACGGCAGAAGAGTTGAAAAAATAAATCTTATAGAAAGGAAGGTTATTGATAAATGAAAATGAAATCTTTAAAGGAAGTGGATTTTGAAATTTATTCGTTAATCAGGAAAGAGAAAAAAAGAGAGACAAACAAAATTCTTATGATTGCTTCTGAAAATTATGTTAGTAAGGCAGTGATGGAGGCACAGGGGTCTCTCTTTACTAATAAATATGCTGAGGGCTATCCTGGAAGAAGATATTACGGCGGATGTGAATATGCCGATGAAGTAGAAAGACTTGCTCAGGAAAGAGCAAAGGAGCTTTTCAAGGCTGAACATGTAAATGTTCAACCTCACTCTGGTACTCAAGCAAACATGGCCGTTTATCTTGCTTTTCTTAAGCCTGGAGATACAATAATGGGGATGAGCCTTACTCACGGTGGACACTTGTCTCATGGTTCTCCTGTTAATTTTACTGGTAAAATTTATAAAACTGTCTTTTATGGTGTTAATAAGGATACAGGATACATTGACATGGATGAGGTAAGAAAACTTGCCCACGAGCATAAGCCTAAAATAATTATAACAGGTGCGAGTGCCTATCCAAGAACAATTGATTTTAATGCATTTTCAGAAATAGCAAAAGAAGTAGGAGCCTATTTAATGGCAGACATAGCCCATATTGCAGGATTAGTTGCAACTGGTATACATCCATCTCCAATTAATGCCTCTGATTTTGTAACAACCACAACCCACAAGACTCTTAGGGGACCAAGAGGTGGAGTTATAATGTGTAAGGCCGAACATGCCAAAGGGATTGACAAGGCAGTTTTCCCAGGAATTCAGGGCGGTCCTCTTGTGCATGTGATTGCTGCAAAAGCTGTAGCATTTAAAGAGGCTCTATCAGAAGAATTTAGAGACTATCAAAAGAAAGTAGTAAACAATGCAAAAACACTTGCCAACGCCCTTAAAAAGAAAGGCTTTAAAATGGTATCAGATGGAACAGATAATCATTTAATGCTTGTTGATCTTACAAACTTGAACATAACAGGTAAAGAAGCTGAAGAAGCCCTTGATAAAGCAGGAATTACAGTAAATAAAAACACTATTCCCTTCGATACAAAGCCTCCGACAATTACATCAGGAATTAGAATAGGAACACCATGTGTTACAACCCGGGGAATGGGTGAAGATGAGATGGAAGAGATTGCTGAGATTATAGATAAAGTGCTTAAGAACATTTCCAATGATTCAGTTATAAAAGAAATGAAGAAAAAAGTACAGGACCTTTGCAAAAGATTTCCTATTTATTAAACTTCAAGAAACTTTAAACCAAGGGCATTCCAACAAAAGGAATGCCTGTTAATTTCAAAAACTTTTCTTGACTTTTTAGTAAAATGTTTTCAAACTATGCTTTATGGAAAAAATCTTTGTTAAACCATTAAAAAGATTCGGATATCTCTGGATTTATAGAAATGAAATCCTATCTCCAATCGAACATATAAAGCCCGGAAGCATTGTTAGGGTTTATGATTCAGCTAAAGAAAAATTCATTGGAGTTGGATACATAAATCCTAAATCAATAATCTCTGTGAGACTTTTGAGCTTTCAGGATGAAGAGATAAATGAAGAGTTTTTAAGACAAAGAATTAAAAAAAGTCTCGATTACAGGGAGAAAATCTTAAAATTAAAAGGAAGCTTCAGAGCCATCTATAGTGAGTCCGATTTTCTTCCTGGATTAATAGTAGATAAATACAATAAATGCTTAGTAGTACAGATTTCTACTGCAGGAATGGAGAAATTAAAAGACTCTATTTTAAAAATACTCGATGAGATTTTTTCTCCTGATATCATTGTAATTAAAAACATTGGCCAAGCTTTAGAAAAGGAGGGATTGAGAAATGAAACCCATGTAATAAAAGGAGAAATTAAAGAACTTCCAATAATTGAAGAGGATGATGTGAAATTTTTTATTGACCCTGTGCAAGGACAGAAAACCGGTTTCTTTCTTGACCAAAGAGAAAATAGGCTTTTCTTTAAAAAATTAATCCAAAGTGGTGAAGGGCTTGACCTTTTCTGCTATGTTGGTGCATGGAGTATGCATTTAGCTAAAAATGGCGCTTCTGTTATAGGAATTGATAGTTCAGAAAGAGCAATATCCATATGTAAGAAAAATGCCTCTTTAAACAATCTTTCCGATAAATGTAAATTTATTAAAGCTGATGTATTTGATTATCTTAAATGGGAGATAAAAAAAGGGAAAAAATACGACTTTATAGTGGTTGATCCTCCTGCTTTTGTAAAATCAAAAGGAGAGAAAAAAGATGCTGTAGAGGGATACTTAAGTCTGAACACATTATGCTTAAAGCTCCTTAAAAAAAACTCCTTCCTTGCCACTTCATCCTGTTCTCAACATATATCGGAGGTGGATTTTTATCAAATTATCTCAGAAGCCTTCAAGCAGACAAAAAAGAAAGCACGATTAATCTATAAGGGCATGCAAAGTAAAGACCATCCAGTGCTTTTATCAATGGAAGAAACAGCCTATCTAAAATGTTTTATCCTTCAAATAATTGACTAATAGGCTTTATTTTAATTAGACTAATAAATTATGCGAAGAAATTTTTATGTGGCAAACTGGAAAATGTATAAAACAGTGAAAGAGGCTATTGAATTTTTGAATGCTTTTATACCATTAGTAAAAGATATTAATGCAAAGGATATAGCTATTGCACCTTCTTTTGTATGCATTGATGCAGTTGGTAGAAACATAAAAAATACAAAAATAAAACTTTGTGCCCAAAATGCCTTTTATGAGAATCAGGGTGCATACACAGGTGAAATTTCGCCTCTTATGCTCAAAGCCCTTGATGTAGAATATGTAATAATCGGCCATTCAGAAAGAAGAAGATACTTTAATGAAACAGATGAAATTATCAATAAAAAAATAAAAGCATGTCTTAAGGAAAATTTAAAAGTCATTTTTTGTATCGGAGAAACTTTAAGCGAAAGAGAAAATAACGAGACTGAAAAAATCTTAAACTCTCAACTAGAAAATGGTCTTAAAGAGATTGAAATTCCTGAATCTATTGTAGTTGCTTATGAGCCTGTTTGGGCGATTGGCACAGGCAAAGTTGCATCGGATGAACAGATTAAAGAAGCCCATCTTTTTGTCAGAAAGAAACTTGAAGAGATATTTGGAGAAAAAGCCCAAACCATTAGAATTCTATATGGTGGAAGTGTTTCACCTGAAAATATTGATTCTATAATGGCAATCGAAAATGTTGATGGAGTTTTAGTGGGTGGTGCAAGCTTAGATCCATTGAAATTTTCAAAAATCATAAACCATAAACAAAATTAATCGGAGGCTATGTTATGAAAACATTACTTTTAGTTTTTCACATAATACTTTGTTTCGTAATGATTGCAGTGGTATTACTCCATAGGGGTAAAGGGGCAGAATTAGGGCCTGCTTTTGGCGGTGGTTCATCCCAAACACTCTTTGGTCCAAGAGGTGCAGCAACCTTTTTAAACAAATTAGCCACTATTGTAGCAGTGCTATTTATGCTTTCATCATTTTTTCTTACTTACATTACTACAAGAACAAAATCTGTTGTTAGCGATGTAAATATTCCTATTCAAACTCAACCTATTCAACCAGCTCAGCAACCAGTAGGAGAACAACCTCAACAGAGATAAATGTTGAAAAAACATGGCAGATACCTTTTTCTAATACTTATTGTCCTTGTATCCTGCCAAAAACCTCCTGAAATAAAAGAACCCTTTTCACTTACAGGAGCCTCCTCTGCTGATGCAAAAAGACTTCTTCCTTTATTCGCATCAGATTCAGCAAGCGCAGATATAAGCGGAAGAATCTTTAATGGACTTACGAAATACGATAAGAATCTCAATCTTACTGGTGATTTAGCAGAAAAATGGAGCATCTCAAAGGATGGTAAAGAAATAACATTTTATTTAAAAAAAAATGTTAAATGGCATGATGGGCATGAATTTAATGCAGAAGATGTCTTTTTTACCTATAAAGAGGTTACTAATCCTAAAAATCCAACACCTTACAGTAGCAATTATGGTCCTGTAAAAGAAATAAAAATAATTGATAAACATACAATTAAAGTAATCTATAGCAGACCATTTGCTCCTGCCTTAGAAGCATGGTCAATGGGTATAATACCAAAGCATATTCTTGAGGGAAAAGAACTTTTTGACTCTCCATTGAATAGAAATCCTATTGGTACTGGCCCTTATAAGATGAAAGAATGGATTACAGGACAGAGGATAGTGCTTGAAAGAAATAAGGATTATTTTGAAGGAGTGCCTTTTTTTGAAAAATTTATATCCCGGATTATTCCAGATCCATCAACAATGTTTCTTGAACTCAGATTTGGCGGTATAGATTTTATCGGTCTTAATCCAGCCCAATATAAGTACTATGGAGAAAAGAGAGAGTTTCAAAAATACTTTAACATTTATCGCTATCCTTCTTTTAGTTATACCTACATAGGCTATAATCTTAAAAATCCTCTTTTCGCTGACAAAAAAGTTCGACAGGCTATTGCTCATGCCATTAATAAAAAAGACATTGTTGAGGGCGTCTTACTGGGTTATGGAACACCATGTACTGGGCCCTTTCCCCCAACCTCCTGGGCATTTAACCCAGATGTTAAAGACTTTGAGTATAACCCTACCAAAGCTCAAGAAATGCTCGCTGAATTGGGATGGAAAAAGGACAGGGATGGTATTTTAAGCAAAAATGGGATGAAATTCTCCTTTATTTTACTTGTTAATCAGGGTAATGAAACAAGGCTTAAAACAGCCCAAATTATTAAAGAACAACTTAAAAAAATTGGAATTGAAATAAAAATTAGAGTACTTGAATGGCAAAGTTTTCTTGAACTAGTAACAAAAAGACAATTTCAGGCTGTTCTATTAGGCTGGTCACTTTCTCGGGATCCAGATTTATACGATATTTTTCACTCTACAAAAACAAAAAAAGGAGAATTTAACTTCGTAGGATATAATAATAAAGAAGTGGATAGTTTAATAGAAAAAGGTAGAGAGATTGTTGATCAGGAAGAGAGAAAGAAAATTTACAAAAAAATTCATGCCCTTATAGCAGAAGACCAACCCTATACTTTCTTATATGTGCCCGATGTAATTTTAGCTGTAAATAAGAGAATTAAAGGTATAGAACTTGCACCAGCAGGCATATGGCATAATTACATTCACTGGTATGTGCCAAAAAATAGGTTAGATTGGTATAATTAAAAATATGAACTCAAAAAAGAGAATATTTTTTTTAATCTTATTCTTTTTTTGCCTGGCTTTTGTAAATTTCTCAAGTGCTGAAGAGAACACTATTACAAAACTTGAAGAAGCTTATAAAAATATTAATGATGCGCAAGGAAGATTTAGTCAAATATCCTATTTAAGAGATTTAGATAAAACACAAAAATTTAACGGTAGATTTTTCATCAAAGGCGATAAAATCAGATGGCAATACACGGGTGATTTTCCGCAGGTTATATATATAAATAAAAAAACTCTTACCGTGTACGATAAAATAAGAAAACAGGCAATTGAAAGCACCTTTGATGAAAAAAAATATGGTCAATTGCCTCTTGCTCTTCTTTCAAGGGTATCAGTTCTCAAGGATGATTTTGAAATCTCCCAAATATCAAAAGACACCCTTGTTCTTATTCCAAAAAGTAAGATGGGAAATATAAGAAAAATTGAATTAACCTTAGAAGAAGGAGACTTTCCAATAAAATCTCTTAAAGTCACAGATGTTCAGAATAACACGGTTAAGGTTGAATTTTATTCCGTTAAAATAAACAAAAACCTAAGAGATTCTATTTTTAAATTTGTCCCTCAAAAAGATGATACTATTCTGAGATATTAAAAGCTCAAATTAAAAACCTTGCAGGAGGAAAAAATGGCTAAAAAGAAAGTTGCCATTACAATGGGGGACCCAGCTGGAATAGGTCCAGAAATAATTGTAAAAGCCTTTGCAGAAGAGGATATATATAAAATTTGTAATCCAATTGTCATAGGAGATAAAGGGATAATAAAAGAAGTAATTAGGGTCACCAATTTTGAATACGATCCCGACAATATAGAAACACTTAACCTCAATGAAATCAAAAATCCTACCAAGTTTCCAAAGGCAATACCCTCTGAAGAATCGGGAAAAGCAGCTTTTAGCTACATCCGAAAAGCTGTGGAGCTATATAAACTTGGAATAGTACAAGCCATCGTTACATGTCCTATCTCAAAAACAGCTCTTCAAATGGCAAGACTTCCATGGATTGGACATACTGAGATGCTTGCGGAACTAACTGAAACAGAAAGTGTGGCAATGGGCTTTTACAGTGATACCCTCAAAGTTCTGCTTGCTACAATACATGTCCCTCTTAAGGATGTACCTCACCTTATAAAAAAGGAAAAAGTCATAAATTCAATATTTTTTGCTCAGAAAGCATGTGAAATGCTTCAGATAGAAAATCCGCGTATTGCTGTCTGTGGACTTAATCCTCATGCTGGTGAAGATGGATTAATGGGAAGGGAGGAAATTGAGGAGATCATCCCAGCAATAAAAGAAGCTAAAGCTTTGGGAATAAATGTAACAGGCCCCTACCCTGCTGATTCCCTCTTTTGGAGAGCATCTAATGGAGAGTTTGACATGGTGGTTGCCATGTATCATGATCAGGCACTTGCTCCATTTAAACTCATTGCCTTTGAAAAAGGTGTTAATTTCACAGTAGGACTACCCTTTGTCAGAACTTCACCAGACCATGGCACAGCCTATGATATAGCTTGGCAGGGAAAGGCCAAGCCAACAAGCCTCATTGAGGCTATTAAACTTGCCTCGAGGATGGTGATCTAATGAAGCTTTTTTCGAACTTTGAGATTAAGACAATCAAAATGAAAAATCGTATTGTCCGGTCTGCAACCTTTGAAAAAATGGCTGATGATGACGGATTTGTAACGGACAAGTTAATTGACCTTTATGTGAATCTTGCAAAAGGCGGAGTTGGACTAATAATTACAGGCAATGCCCTTGTTCACACCTCTGGAAGAAGCGCTCCAAAAATGATCTGCATACATAATGACTTTTACATCGAAGGCTTAAAACGGCTTACAGATGCTGTCCACAAAGAGGATGGCAAAATTGTAATTCAACTTACCCATGGTGGAAGGCAGTGTGCCTCTATATTTTTGCACGGAAATCCTCCTTTAGCTCCATCTGCTGTTTATGAACCAGTTTACAAAGTAAAGCCACGAGAATTAAAACATGAGGAAATCTGGGAAATTATAGATTCCTTTGGCAAAGCAGCAAGAAGGGCAAAAGAAGCAGGCTTTGATGGAGTTCAAATCCATGGAGCTCACGGATACTTAGTTAACCAATTTCTCTCACCCTATACAAACAGAAGAAATGACTACTGGGGTGGCGATGAAGAACGAAGATTTCATTTTCTTGAAGAAGTTTATCAAAGCATTCGGGATAATGTAGGTTACGATTATCCTGTGATGATAAAGTTAAATGCCTGTGACTTTATAGATGGAGGTCTAACACTAGATGAGAGTCTTAGAATTGCCAAACGACTTGAGAATCTTGGAATTGATGCAATTGAAGTAAGTGGAGGCATAGTTGAATCAAAAATTGATGAAAGACCTGTTAGACCTAAAATTGACTCTCCAGAAAAGGAGGCTTATTTTAGAGGCTTTGCACGAGAGTTCAAGAAAAATCTGAATATTCCAATTATGGTTGTGGGAGGCATCCGTTCCCGTACAACTGCAGAGGATATTTTGCAGAAAAATGATGCTGACCTGATATCGCTTTCAAGGCCTCTCATAAGAGAGCCTGATTTACCAAAAAAATGGATGAAGGGTAAAGATATAGTAGATTGTATCTATTGTAATGGCTGCATGAGATTTATAAAATTAGAACATGTAAAGTGCACTCAACTTGAAAAAAAGAAATAAATTGCTTTAATTTATTTGATAAAATTTAAAGGAGGGCAATTTTGGAATTCCATAAACTAACAGTTGTAGAACTTGCAAAATTAATTCATCGAAGAGAGGTTATGCCTCATGAGGTAATAATTGACATATTTAAACGAATTCAAGAGGTTGAACCAAAAGTTAAAGCATATATAACTCTTTCAATTGACAAAGCATATGATATGGCGAGAGAAGCAGAAAATACTATCTTTTCTGGAAAAAATAAGCTTCTTACTGGAATTCCAATAGCTGTAAAAGACAATATATGTACAAAAGGAATACCCACTACCTGTGCATCAAAAATACTCTATAATTTTTATCCACCTTATGAAAGCACTGTAACATCAAAGCTATTAGCTCAAAAATACATCCTTCCTGGAAAAACAAATATGGATGAATTTGCTATGGGTTCGTCCACTGAGAACTCTGCATTCCAGATAACAAGAAATCCATGGGATCTGGAGAGAGTTCCAGGTGGAAGTTCAGGTGGAAGTGCTGCAGCTGTTGCTGCTGATGAGTGTATAGCTGCACTTGGCTCTGACACAGGAGGATCTATTAGACAGCCCGCTTCATTTTGCGGTGTTGTAGGACTTAAACCGACCTATGGAAGGGTCTCAAGATTTGGTTTAGTTGCCTTTGCATCTTCCCTTGACCAGATAGGCCCAATTACCAAATGTGTAACCGATGCTGCTCTTTTAATGAATGTTATTGCAGGTCATGATTCAATGGACTCCACTTCTGCTCCTATCGAACCTACAGACTTTACAGAATACCTTGGACATGATGTAAAGGGATTAAAAATTGGGATTCCAAAGGAATATTTTATAGAAGGTATAGATAAAGAAGTAGAGGAAAGAATTCAAGAAGCAATTAAAAAACTTGAAGACTTAGGTTGTATTCCAATTGAAATATCTCTTCCCCATACCGAATATGCTGTTGCAACATATTACATAGTAGCCACCTCTGAAGCTTCTTCAAATCTTGCAAGATACGATGGAGTAAAATATGGTTTAAGAGCACCAGGAAAGGATCTTCTTGAGATGTACATGAAAACCCGTAGTAAAGGCTTTGGAGCAGAAGTAAAAAGAAGAATAATGCTTGGAACTTACTGTCTCTCTGCAGGATATTACGATGCCTATTATAAAAAAGCTCTTCAGGTAAGAACCCTGATTAAAAATGATTTTGAAAAAGCATTCGAAAAAGTGGATTTTATCATAACTCCAACAGCTCCATCTCCTGCCTTTAAAATAGGAGAAAAAATAGATGATCCCCTTCAAATGTATCTATCTGACATATTTACCATATCTATAAATTTAGCGGGAGTTCCTGCGATTTCAATTCCCTGTGGTTTTAGTGAAAAAGGACTTCCAATAGGTCTTCAAATTATCGGTAAACCCTTTGATGAGGCTCGAATACTTCAGTTATCCTATGCCTATGAACAATCAACACCCTGGCATAAAATGAAACCAACACTATAAAGGAGAAGATATGCAATACGAAGCAGTAATAGGATTGGAAGTGCATGCCCAACTTTTAACCTGTAGTAAAATATTCTGTAGCTGTTCTACTCAATTTGGTTCAGAGCCAAATACACAGGTATGTCCTGTTTGCTTGGGAATGCCCGGAGTACTTCCTGTCTTAAATAAAAAGGCTGTAGAATTCACAATAAAAACCGGATTAGCCATGAATTGTAAAATTGCCCCTTATAGCAGATTTGCGAGAAAGAACTACTTCTATCCTGATCTTCCAAAAGGCTATCAGATAAGCCAATATGAACTGCCTCTTTGTGAAGATGGATATCTTGAAATTACCGTTGATGGAGAAGAAAGAAAAATACGCATCAAAAGAATTCACCTTGAAGAAGATGCAGGGAAAAACATACACGATGCTTCTGGTTATAGTTTTGTGGATTTCAACAGAACCGGTGTTCCTCTTATGGAAATAGTCTCTGAACCAGACATTCGCTCACCCAAAGAAGCAGCTTTGTATATGAAAAAACTTAGAACAATTTTAAGATATCTTGGAGTGTGCGATGGAAATCTTGAACAGGGATCTCTTCGCTGTGATGCAAATGTATCGGTAAGACCTATAGGTTCAACAGAATTTGGAGTAAAAACAGAAATTAAAAATATTAACTCCTTCAGATTTGTCGAAAAGGCCCTCGAATACGAAATACAAAGACAAATTAAAGCAATAAAAAATGGAGAACAAATAGTTCAGGAGACAAGACTTTGGGATGCCCAGGCTGGTAAAACCTTTTCCATGCGTTCAAAGGAAGAAGCCCATGATTATCGTTACTTTCCTGAACCTGATCTCGTTCCAATTGTTATATATTCTGATTGGATTGAGAAGATTAAGGAAAGTATGCCTGAACTTCCTGATTTTAAGATTAAAAAATTTATTAACCAATATGGACTTCCTCCTTATGATGCTGAAATCTTAACAGAAGAAAAAAATATTGCCGAATGGTTTGAGGAAGCAGTTAAATTAGGAGGAAAACCAAAGGAAGTAGCAAACTGGATAATGGTTGAACTGCTGAGACTTATTAATGAAGATGGAAAAGACATTGCAGAATGCACGCTTAAGCCTTCTCAACTTGTCGAACTTATAAAATTAATTGAAAACGGCACCATAAATAGAAACATTGGGAAAGAAATATTTGAAGAGATGTATAAAACTGGAAAAGCGCCTGAGTCTATTGTCAAAGAAAAGGGACTTACACAAATATCCGATGACAGTGTAATTATTGGGGCTATTAAGGAAGTTATCAGCAAAAATCCAAAGGAGGTTGAAAGATTTAAAAATGGAGAGGAGAAATTAATTGGATTTTTTGTAGGACAGGTAATGAAAATTACAAAAGGAAAAGCAAATCCAAAATTAGTAAATGAGTTCGTTATAAAAATTCTAAAGGAGGAATAATATGCGTTATTTGATATTTACTTTAATTTTAGTTTTAACATTGTCATCTCCAGCTTTTGCATTAAAATGCGATAAATGCCACAAAGATGATAAAAATCTTAATTTAGTATTTCAGCAAAAAGGAATTAAAACAAAGGATGAACTTTTTAACATTTTAAGGAATGGAAAGATGTCCAAGCTGCATAAAAATTTAACAGATGATGAAATTGCTGAAGCTTCAAAAATTATGAATTTGAAATAGAATTTAAAAATTAATTTTTATACAAAATCCAACCAGTGTTTGTATTTTTGGTTATTACCTTTAACTATGTCAAAGAATAGATTTTGTATTTTCTCTGTCAATGGACCCCGACTTCCTATGCCAACTTTTCTTCCGTCAACTTCTTTTATTGGTGTAATCTCTGCAGCAGTTCCTGTAAAAAATGCTTCATCCGCAATATAAAGTTCATCTCTTGTGAAACGCTCTTCCTTTACTTCAACACCTAAATCCTCAGCAAGTCTGATTACTGTATCTCTTGTAATACCCTCAAGAATTGAAGTAAGAGGTGTTGTCTTTAGTGTTCCCTTTCTCACAATAAATATATTCTCACCACTTCCTTCAGAAACATATCCTTCTGTGTCAAGAAGAACTGCTTCATCAAAACCACAAGAGATTGCCTCTATTTTTGCAAGCTGACTATTAACATAATAGCCAGAAACCTTCCCTCTTGCCATAGATGAATTGACATGATTTCTTATAAAAGATGAAGTTTTAACCTTAATGCCTTTTTGCAAGCCTTCTTCTCCAAGATAGGCACCCCAATTCCAGGCTGCTATAGCTACTTGAATCGGATTTTTCTTTGGATAAAGTCCCATATTTCCATATCCAACAAAAACAATGGGTCTAATATAGCAAGATTCAATTTTGTTTATTCTTACAGTTTCTTTAATTGCCTCAAAGATTTCTTCTTCTGAAAAGGGTATTTCCATTGTAAAAATATGAGCTGACTTAAAAAGCCTTTCAACATGGTCTTTCAATCGAAAAATAGCAGGTCCTTCTGGAGTGTTATAACATCTAATTCCTTCAAATACAGCTAAACCATAATGAAGTGAATGGGTGAGCACATGTACCTTAGCATCGTCCCAATTAATAAACTTTCCATCCATCCATATCTTATCTGTCTTCGGAATCATAGCTTATATTTAACAATATTCTACTGATTTAAGTCAAGGATTTTTTGAATTTTGTATTCCTTTTATTAAGGAAAAATTGTTATTGACTTTTTTAAGTAAGTTGAATTTTTATGTCATTGCAGCCATTATAAATAACCTATCACTGTTAGAGCTTCGATGGCTCAAAACACCATATTGATATACCCCCATTTTTGGAATATTATAAATACGAATTTTAATACTTATGAACCCAAACATTGGAACAAAATATTTACGTATCACGCCTAAATACCTCCATCGGTATGCCATAAAGCTCTGTGTATTCTTCAAAAGCCTCAATTACCTCCCTATCTCTAATCCTCAACCCAATATTGATGCCTATACAAAACCTGCTAAAAAAGGTCTTCAACTGTCATAAATTTTATAAACCTACCATCAGAAAGAGAATCAAAAAGAAAATCTACTGCCCAGACACCCGACTTCATCACTTTATGGCATATTTTATTCAAAAACTAAATATTTAAAAGAATTATATCTTCCCTGTCCACCCAATATAGTCTAATGTCTTTTACTCCTCTTAAAGCCAATTTCTCTCTTGCTTCGTTTACTAATATCAAAAATCTTTACCTGTAAAACTTGAATCAAAAGATTAATACTCTCTCCGTTGATTTCTGCTTTTAATCCATTGTATTCTACACATAATCTTTATACTATGAGGGTATCATGATTAACACAAGACAAGCTTCTAATGAGATTGGTAAAGGATAGAGAGAGCTATGAGGGAGAGAATAAAGGCAGGAAGGGGATCTCTGATAACATAGCGTATGCATTTTGTCACTTTGAGCCCTCGATGAGGCGAAGCAGTCTCTGACCCCCCGACATGTCACTGCGAGGCCACGAAGTGGCCGTGGCAGTCTCTTTCTGTCACTGCGAGGGGCTCGATGCCCCGAAGGGGTCTCTAAGTAAAGCCTACAAAGAGGCAACGACGAGATCACTTCGCTGACGTTCGCAATGACTCCTCCTCCACCGTCATTCCGAACGAAGTGAGGAATCTCATTTCGTCCAAGTAGGAGGAACGACGAGATTGCTTCGCTGACGCTCGCAATGACAGAAGAGGGGGACTCGCAATGACAGGAAGGGGGAGAGGTTCTAATTTCAAGAATAGAGCGGAACGAAAAGAGATGATCAGATTCGCAAATGAGATAACAAGGAAGGAGGAAAATATAGACAGTTAGAGGAAAATCGGATGTTTAAAAATAGCTTAGAGGGCATTTAGACTAATTTGTAGATGATAAATCATTGATTTACAAAGGTTTTTAAGTTTATAGTGATGAAGTCGGGTGACAAAAAGAAAGACATCCATTTTTATTGATTAAAAATGGATGTCTTCGTAAAACCGAAAAGAAGTTCTTGCACCTACAAAAAATAGTTCTCATAATTCTCGGCATCAAGACCTTTTCAAAGTGACTTAGGAAAAGTAACTCCATTGTTTTGATACCTCACGATTTTACTATTGCATAGGAGACACAATATTCTTCTAAGTCACCTTTTATTATCAACGAGACTATTCTGAATCTCTGCTATTTTTTAGTTCCAAAGGAGAGAAACTCATTAAGTATATTACCATAATGCAGGCGCATGAATTATATAGGCTTTCAGAGGCACCTCTCCTTTTGCTCTAAGTCCATGGAGCTCTTTGCTTCCTATCACTATTATGTCACCTTCCTTTACAGGAGTCCATTCGTTGTTAATAAAAGTCTCTGCCTCTCCTTGCAGGATTAAGATACTATCAATTTCCTTTTCATGGGTATGGTTAGGAATCTCTACTCCTGGTGAAACCTCGAGTAAAATTATACTTAACTCAGGATGGATTTCTTTGGTTACTACATAACCAATTTTTACTCCATCAAATTTTGGATGTGGTTTCATTGAAACTTTGTTTAAGTTAGTTTTTAAAGCCATAACTCTCTCCTCCTTTTTATTCAAGTATCATTAAAGCCACATTTTCAATGTGACAGGTCTGTGGAAACATATCCACAGGCTGCACTTTAACTAACCTATACCCTTTTTCTTTTAAATATTTAAGATCTCTTGCAAGAGTAGAGGGTTCACAGGAAACATAGACAACCTTTCTTATTCTTTTTTCAGCAATTGCCTCTAAAACTTCCTTCATACATCCAACCCTTGGAGGATCTATTACTATTGCATCCCCTTGAATGTTTTGATCTAAAAGAGCTTCTTCTGTTTTTTTGCATAGGTAGCTTATATTATCAAAGCCTTTTATATTAATTTGCGCATCCTTAAAGGCAGAACGACTCTCTTCAATTGCTATTACTCGCTCTACCTTCTCTGCAATGAAAACACTAAATGTTCCAACACCTGCATAGGCATCTATAACCACTCTATCTTCCTTTGATAGGTATCCTAATACACTCTGAATAAGCCTTTCTGCTTGATAGGTATTCACTTGAAAAAATGATGGTGCTGATATTTGGAACTCCTTTCCTAACAGTTTCTCTTTGTAAAAAGGTTGGCCTGTTTCAATCTGGGTTACATCAATAGCAGGTTGGACCAAGTAAGTATCTGTATAAATTCCATAGCGTATAGTAATGTTATGGGTTTTTCTTTTAGGATTTTTCTCCTGAAGTAGAGACAGTATTTTATTAATTTGATCGTGCATTATGTAACAGTATTCAACATGAATAAATTTATGGGTTCCTCGAATTTTAAAACCTAATCGTTTTTCTCGGTTTATTGAGAAATCTCCACGATTACGGTAATTATAAGGATTTTGTGCTTTTATTGTTAGATTGGTAAATTCCTCTGGATTTTCAAACCCTCCAATTCTTTTAAGTTGCTCAATCACCACTATTTCTTTGAGTTTAGTCTGATAACTGTAGGTCACATTTTGAAAACTACATCCACCGCAAATACCAAATAATTTACAAGGTGGTTGCTCTCTGTAAAAAGATGGCACTATTATCTCTGAAATCTCACCCCTTAAATAATCGCCTTCATCTTTTATTATTTTTACTTTCACTATTTCTCCTGGAATTCCGTAGGGAACAAAGACTACTTTCCCATCATATTTTCCTATTGCCTCTCCAAGATGAGCAATCCCTGTTAGTTCTATTTCGATTTCATTCATAGAAGTGCCTCGAAGCAGGGGATACACAAAAACTTAGAGTTTAAAATTCTACCCTTTGTTTCTGCCACTTTTTCTTTGCAATTTTCGCATCTCAAACTTTTGAAAATTCTTGCTTGTCGGGGTGGATTAAAATCCGGATAGGTTATATGGAAAATTTCTTCTCTTGGAGCTTCAAGTATTTTTTTTGTTTTTTCAGCTTTTCTTTTTTGTATAAACTCTAAAACCTCTTGAGATCTATCTCCACTGATAAACTTCTGCCACAGCGCTTTCTCTTCCTCTGTTTCTTCAAACTCAAAATCGATTACTATCCTTATGGCTTTGCTATTTTTTCTATCAAAAAATGTATAGACCTGTTTTCCATAGTCTTTAAATATTAGATTACCTTTACCAAAAGTACATCCGGTAATTACTTGAATTGCATCAACAGCGCATGAGTCATTTTCCACTACGCAGACTATTTCCTCATCCTCTGAACGGTTGATGTTTAACTCCTCTACTGCTAACTTTGCCACTCTATAACCAAATGCAAGCCCTGGACAAACATGACCATGAAATTTCACAACATCTTCAAATTTTTCAAATTTCATCTTTAAGCCCTCCCTCAAAACTGGTTATAAGTATCTTATATCCTTCCTGTCCCATTAATTTAGCCATATTATATGCCTCTTCGTAACTGTTAAATTTTCCAACTCTTACTCTAAAAAATGTTTCACCTTTTATTACAGCCTTATTAATATAAACATTTCTATAGCTTAAACTTAAAGCATCTTTTAATCTTAAAGCATTTTCTACTTCCTTAAAAGCTCCTACCTGTATTGTTAACTGTCCGGGAATTGGTTTATAGCTTACATATTTTACATACTGATAATCCCTTCCTATAGGTTCCATAAATACTTCTGCCACTCCTGGTCCTATAAGGTCAATTTGTTTTGCTGCACCGTAAGAAAGGTCTAAATCTCTTCCTGCCACAAAGGGTCCTCTATCATTTACAGTGCATATGACTTCTTTTTTATTATTAAGATTAGTTACTCTTAGCTTTGTGCCAAAGGGATACTCTCTGTGAGCACAGGTGTAATCGTACATATTGAAAATTTCTCCTGATGCGGTTGGTCTTCCATGAAAATCTCTTCCATACCATGATGCCACACCCTTTGTTCCACCTTCAGGCAAACTTTCCATAACATAAGGTTTCTTCGAAGCACATGAAGAAAGAAGCAAAATTAAAAATACAAAAGTCCCTTTTTGAATTCCTTCTCTAACTCTATAAAATATATCTACTGAGATCTTCACTCTTTGTTATTTCGCTAAGTTTTTCTTGTACAAACTTTGCATCGATAATTATCCTCTGACCTTTCAGCTCAGATGCATTAAAGGAAATATCTTCAAGAAGCTTTTCCATCACAGTATGTAATCTTCTGGCTCCAATATTTTCAGTTTTTTCATTAACATACTGAGCCACTTCGGCAATCTCTGAAATTCCATCATCAGTAAACTGAAGTTTCACATTTTCTGTTCCTAAAAGAGCTATATACTGTTTTATAAGAGCATTATCAGGCTCTGTGAGTATTTTAATAAACTCTTCTTTACCGAGAGAGCTAAGTTCTACCCTTATTGGAAATCTACCTTGAAGTTCAGGAATTAAATCAGAAGGCTTTGCCACATGAAATGCACCTGCTGCTATGAAAAGAATGTGATCTGTTTTTACAGGACCATATTTTGTAGTAACCGTTGAGCCTTCTACAATAGGAAGTAAGTCTCGCTGTACACCCTCCCTTGATACATCTGGACCATGGGAACTTCCACGAGATGCGATTTTATCAATTTCATCGATAAAAACTATACCTGTCTGCTCTGCTCTCTCAATGGCTTCTTTTGTTACTTTTTCCATATCAATCAACTTATTTGCTTCTTCTTGGGTGAAAAGCTGGAGAGCTTCTGAAATTTTTACTTTTTTTCTTTTTACCTTTTCTGGAAGAAAACTACCAAGCATTTCTTTAAGATTTATCTCTATTTCCTCCATAGCTACATTTGAGATAACTCCGAAGGGCATAATTTTTTCTTTTAAATCAATCTCAATATATCGTTCGTTTAATAAACCATCCCTTAACTGTTTTCTCAACTTTTCTCGTGTATCTTTATATCTGATTCTCTCTTCTGCCTCGTTAGAGTCAGCTGAATATCTGGGTTGAGGAAGAAGTATATCAAGTATTCTCTCCTCTGCCATCTGTCTTGCTTTTTCTTGAACCCTCTGAGTATGTTCCTGTTTCACCATGTTCATTGAAACTTCTGTAAGGTCTCTGATGATCGACTCTACATCCCTTCCAACATATCCTACTTCTGTAAATTTTGAAGCCTCAACTTTTACAAACGGTGCATTCACAAGCCGTGCAAGCCTTCTTGCTATCTCTGTTTTTCCAACTCCTGTTGGTCCTATCATTAAAATGTTTTTTGGTAAAACCTCGTCCCTTAATTCTGGAGGCAGTAATTGCCTGCGAAATCTGTTTCTAAGGGCTATCGCAACTGCTTTTTTTGCCTTTTCCTGGCCAATAATAAATTTATCAAGTTCCTCAACGATTTTTTTCGGTGTGAGATTTTCAACCACTATAACTCCTCCATTACGATATTATTGTTTGTGTAAATACAGATTTTACCTGCAATCTCCATTGCTTTTATCACAATCTCTCTTGCAGAAAGGTCGGTATTATCATACAAGGCCTTTGCTGCAGCGTATGCAAAAGGACCTCCTGACCCAATGGCTGCAATTTGGTCATCAGGCTCAATTACATCTCCATTACCTGAGAGAATTAGAGTGTATTGTTTGTCAGCAACTATTAACAAGGCTTCGAGTCTTCTTAAAATCTTATCTGTTCTCCAGTCTTTTGCAAGCTCAACAGCTGCTCGTAAAATATTGCCTTTATAAGTTTCCAACTTTCCTTCAAATCTCTCAAAGAGAGTAAAAGCATCTGCTGTAGAGCCTGCAAAACCTGTCAGGACCTTCCCATTGTAAAGTCTTCTTATTTTTTTTGAATTGTGCTTTAGGACCGTATTTCCTAAGCTAACCTGACCATCAGAAGCAATAACAACAGAGTTATCCTTTCTTATACACAAAACAGTTGTACCGTGAAAATTCATCTATTTTTCCTCCTTTGAAAACGGATGTGATTGATCGTAAATTTCCATTAAATGCTTTAAATCCACATGAGTATATATTTGGGTTGTTGATAAAGAGGCATGACCGAGCAATTCCTGAATTACTCTTAAATCGGCGCCTTCCATAAGAAGGTGACTTGCAAAGGTATGCCTAAGAGTATGGGGACCTATTTTTTCAGGCAATCCAATTACCTTTGCATATTTATCTACAATTCTTCTTACTTGTCTATCCGATAACCTTTTACCTCTATTGTTTATAAAAAGCGGAGTTTCATCAAAGGATAAATTTTTTTTAATTCGAACAATCTGCCGAATAGTAAGATATTTTTTTAAGGCCTCCTTTGCCTTTTGTCCAGTAGGAACAATTCTCTCTTTACTTCCCTTTCCTCTAACCTTAATAAGACCTTCTCGTAAATCTAAATCTTCAATGTTCAATCCACAAAGTTCGCTAACTCTTATTCCACATCCGTATAAAATTTCGAGAATTGCTCTATCTCTTTGAATTATAAACTTATCTTCTGTCGCTGATTCAACAAGTTTGAAAGCATCATCAACAGTGAGAAATTTTGGAAGACTTCTCCAAGATTTCAAAGAAGAAATTACCCTTGCAGGATTAACTTGAATAAGTCCCTCTGAATGAATATAAGTAAAAAAAGACCTGAGGGTGGAAAGCTTTCTTGCGACAGTTGTTTTTGATTTACCTTTTATAATTTGCTCGGATATGAAACCTCTGATTGCCAAAGGATCTATTTTTTCCGGTTCAACTTTAACAAAATGAAAAAACTCCTCCAAATCCTTTTTATAAGCTCTTTGAGTATGGGGTGATCCTCCCTTTTGAATTTTTATGTGGTTCAGAAAATTTTCTATATATGTTTTATATTTAGTCACGCTTAGAAGATATTGTAAAATCCAATGCTCAATTAAATCAACACTTTAATGCTTGACATAAAGATATTTATTAGTTTATAAAATTTTGTTTTGGCATTATTTCATAACTAATCTTTCAAGGAGACAAGAATGGGTAAAATAAAACTTGCTATTGTTGGGATTGGCAATTGCGCAAGTTCTCTTATTCAAGGTATCGAATATTATAAAAAATACAATCAAACAAGAGAAATTCCGGGACTAATGCATTTTAATCTGGGAGGATATCTTCCCAGTGATATAGAAGTTGTTGCGGCCTTTGATATAGATAAACGAAAGGTTAATAAATCTCTTAAAGACGCTGTTTTTGCAAAACCAAATTGTACGAAAATTTTTTGCCCTGATTTACCAGACTATCCGGTTAAGGTATCAATGGGACCTATTTTAGATGGTGTTGCAGACCACATGAGAGATTATCCTGATGATAAAAGATTTATACCATCCGATGAAAAACCTGTGGATGTAGTAGAGGTTTTAAGAGAATCTGGAGCTGAGATAATGGTTAGCTACCTTCCTGTTGGTTCAGAGGAGGCTACAAAATTTTATGCCCAGGCAGCGCTGGAGGCAGGTGTTGCCTTTATCAATTGCATTCCAGTGTTTATTGCCTCTAATGATGATTGGATAAAAAAGTTTGAAGATAAAAAAATTCCTCTTATAGGAGATGACATAAAAAGTCAAATTGGTGCCACTATTGTTCATAGAGTTTTAACTAAACTTTGCATGGACAGAGGAGTAAGAATAACAAATACCTATCAATTGAATGTAGGCGGAAATACGGATTTTCTCAATATGTTAAACAGAAGCAGGCTTTCCTCAAAAAAAATCTCCAAAACTGAGGCAGTAACAAGTCAAATTTCCCATGAAATAACCGCTGAGCATGTTCATATTGGACCTTCTGACTATATTCCATGGATGAACGATAATAAAGTTTGCTTTCTCAGAATAGAGGGTGAAATTTTTGGAAATGTGCCTATTAACCTTGAACTTCGTTTGAGTGTTGAAGACTCTCCAAATAGCGCTGGTGTTGTTATAGATGCAATAAGATGTTGTAAAGTGGCACTTGATAGAGGCATAGGAGGCTTACTTATATCGCCATCAGCCTACTTTATGAAGCATCCTCGAATTCAATATGCCGACGAGACTGCCAAAAGAATGCTGGAGGAGTTTATAGAAGGAAAGAGGGAAAGATAGTTTGTTAAGTGAGAAATTCAGTCATTTTTTAGATAAACCCTTAACTCCTTTAGCTAAAGCCTTTCCCATTAATCCAAACATTATTACATTTCTTGGAATGATCATTACTTCATCAACTGCGTTTATTATTCCCGTTAATTTACTTTTAGGTGGACTTTTTATTCTTGCGGGAGGCTTATTTGATCTGCTTGATGGAATTTTTGCTCGAGTAAATGGAAGAGCATCAAAATTTGGAGCGCTTTTTGATTCCTCTCTTGATAGAATTGCTGATGGTTTCATTTTTTTTGGTATAACTTGGCATTATTTTATAACTCAAAACGATACTGCTTTTTTAATAACTCTATTATGCATGATTGCCTCTTTTCTGATCTCCTATGTTAGAGCAAGAGCTGAAGGATTAGGAGTTTCCTGTAATGTAGGTTTGATAGAAAGACCTGAAAGATTAATTTTTTTAGCTGTCGGATGCATGGCGAACATTCTATTTTATATACTTTTAGCTCTTACTATTCTGAGCTGGATCACGGTTATCCAGCGACTTCTTCATGTTAAGAAAACATTAAAAATGTTGCCACAGAACTAGCTAAAATGTTATCCTTTCCTTAAAGGAGGACACCATGGGCGAAACATGGATTGTTATTTTAAGTATTGGTTATTTTCTTGCCACATTAAGCCTTATTGCTGCATTGATTTTTTTAATTGTTGTGGCTGTAGAACTTAGAAGAGGAATAAACGCCTTCAAAGAATTCCTTAACAGCACAAAAACAAAATTAGATCCTGCAATTTATGAAGCTGAAAAAGTTATTCAAGGAGTGCATGCTTCTGTAGAAGATATAAACAATGTGACTGAAAAGGCACGAGAACTTGCTTCAATAGTTGAAAAGCTAACAATTGTAATAGCTGAACTGGTAGAAACCGTTGATAAAGTAAAAAGTTCCATTTCTATTAGAAGTAATGCTTTAAAAACTGCAATCAGTGTTGCAGCTTCAGTTTTTTTAGAAAATTTAAAGAAAGGAGGTAAATAAAAATGGATGAGGACAGAGGATTCAGCGCAAAGTCTGTATTGATATCTTTTTTACTTGGAGGCTTAGTAGGTGCGGGTTTAGCTTTGCTTTTAGCACCGCAGGCAGGAAGAGAAACAAGGGCAAAAATTAAAGAAACCGCAGAAGATGTAAAAGAAAAGGCAGAAACATACATCAAGGAAGCCAAAGAAAAAATTGCTTCAACACTTGATAAGGCAAAAGAGACCTTAGATGAAAAAAAATCTGCTATAACCAAAGCCTTAGAAGCTGGTAAAGAGGTCTATGAAAAGGAGGTCTCAAAGGAAAAGGAGCAAGAGGGCTGATGCATGAAGCATCCATTGTTAGTCAACTCTTACATATTGCCATAGCAGAGTGTGAAAAAAATGGATACAAAAAAATAGACTCAATTAAAGTAACCATAGGCAGGGCAACGGGAATTATGATCGATGCCCTGCTTTTTGCTTTTAATGTTTTAAAGGAAGGCACACTTGCATCAGATTCCAGTTTAATTGTTGAGGAAATACCAGTTAGAGCCATGTGCAATGATTGTGGTGAAAAAATTGAAAGTAATGAAAATTACATTATTTTCGAATGTCCTAAATGTGGAAGTTTTTCAATAAATTTAATCTCAGGTAAAGAACTTAATATTACAGAAATGGAGGTAAGTGATGAAGCTTAAAGTAACCACAAAAATACTTGATGCAAATGACAGAATTGCAGAGGAAAACAAAAAGATGTTTAAGGAGGCAGGGGTTTATGTTATAAATTTAATGAGTTCTCCTGGAGCAGGAAAGACTACCCTGCTTGAGAAAACTATTAGTGCAATTAAAGATAAAGTTAAAGTAGGCGTAATTGAGGGAGACATAACAGGAACAAATGACGCGGAAAGAATAGATAAACTAGGAGTGCCTGTGATTCAAATTAATACAGAGGGCGCCTGTCATCTTGATGCAAATATGATAGCTGAGGCAGCTAAAGAGCTTCCTCTCAAAGATTTGGATTTGTTATTTATAGAAAATGTAGGCAATTTAGTTTGTCCAGCCGAGTTTAAAGTTGGTGAAGATGTAAAAGTAATGATACTAAGCTTAACAGAAGGAGATGATAAACCCCTTAAATATCCTCTTATGTTTCAAGAATCATCTGTTCTAATCATAAACAAAATTGATCTCAAAGATTTTCTTGATGTGGATGTAGAAAAAATAAAAAAGGATGCTAAATTTTTAAATCCAAATATAAAGATTTTTGAAGTATCCTGCAAAACTGGAAAAGGGCTTGATGAGTGGACGAATTTCTTACTCACATCCATTTCATGAAAGAAGCTTTAAAAGAAGCTAACAAAGCTTATGAAAAGGGTGAAATACCAGTTGGTGCAGTGATTGTTTTAAACGATGAAATTATATCAAAAGCGCATAATTTAAAAGAAACAACCTTTGATCCCACTGCGCACGCTGAAATTTTAGCTATTCGACAAGCATCACAAAAGCTTGAAGCATGGAGATTGGGTGATGCAATTTTATATATTACAAAAGAACCTTGTATTATGTGTTGTGGAGCAATAATAAATGCAAGAATAAAAAAAATTGTATATGGTTGTGATGATCCAAAAGGTGGTGGAGCCGTGAGTCTTTACAAATTACTTGAAGACAGGCGACTTAATCATCAAGTAGAAATTGAGCGCGGCATTCTTGAAGAGGAATGTCGTGCTCTTTTAAAAAAATTTTTCCACGAATTAAGACAAACTAAATTAAACGAAAATATTTTAAACAATCTATAGCTTTATGGTGGGCATTTACTGCATATGGAAGCAAATAGAGAGGTTGAAAGATATCTGTCTCCTCTGTCAGGAAGAATAACTACAATTACACCACTTCTAATTTCACTTGCTTTTTTAAGTGCCACATGCATTGCTGCTCCTGAAGACATGCCTACAAATACACCCTCTAACATTGCAAGTTTTCTTGTTGTATCAAATGCCTCTTCATCATTAACATAGATTCTTTCATCAAGCCTTGAAGGATCGAATATTTTAGGCACTATGCTTTCAGTAAGATTTTTTAATCCTTGAATACGATGACCCGGGACTGGCTCAACTCCTATGATTTGAATTTGACCATTAAACTCCTTAAACCTTTTACTTGCACCCATAAGAGTCCCTGTGGTTCCAAGACCTGCTACAAAGTGAGTTATTTCACCTTTTGTTTGTTCTATAATTTCATTCGCCGTTGTTTCATAATGGGCTCTAACATTTGCATCATTGTCAAATTGATTTGGCATAAAATAAAGCTCTGGTGCATCCTCATAAATTTGATGCGCAAGTCTGATTGCGCCATCTGTGCTTTCTTCTGCTGGAGTTAAAATAAGTTCAGCACTCAAAGCCTCGAGCACTCTTCTTCTTTCTACACTAACGCATTTCGGCATAACAAGTTTAATGCGATATCCTTTTGCTGCGGCAATCATGGCAAGTCCTATGCCTGTATTTCCTGAGGTTGGTTCAAGAATAATCTTGTCTTTTGTAAGAAGCCCTTTTTCTTCTGCGTCTCTAATTAGGTAAAGAGCTGTTCTATCCTTTATGGAGCCTCCTGGATTTGCACCTTCAAATTTACCATATAGTCTAACTTTTGGGTTAGGATTTATCCTATCAAGTCTTATAAGAGGTGTATTGCCAATTATATCAATTACACTCATAAATTTGATTATATCACAGTCTTTTAAATTTTTTCCTTATTTTATCAGCTTCTCCGCAACTAAATCTTCCCTCCGGACATTTCCCTATTAAACAACCTGGACCTGCATCCTTAAAAAGTAAAGGAGCTATTTTTTTTACCTGTTTTAACATCTCTGTTGCAAGCTCCCTTATTTCCCATTGAGCTCGTCTGCAGCAACGAACTTTAAAAAAATGAAGCAGTTCTCGGGCATTCATTGTCATAACAATCTTTGTTTCAGCAGCATTTGGTAATACAAATCTCGCATCTTGCCTTGCTATTTCACCTTTAAATCCTCTTTCCTCAAGCAGATTCAAAAGTTGGCAATAATAGCTATGGCATTTTTCCATAGCCTCAAGAAAAAGAGTTTTTAATTGTTCATCTTCTTTAAAAATTGGTGGTATTATAAAATCAAATCCCTTTTCCTCACTAACATACCTTTGGGATTGTTGACTATAGGAGGCAATCCTATGTCTTACAAGTTGATGAGAACATGCACGGGATATTCCCTCTACAGCAAAAGTAAAAGATACATGCTCAAAGGGACTTAAATGGCCACTATCTCTAAGAAGATTAATTAATCTTTCCTTTTCCTCCTCAGTTATTTTTTCTTTTAATTCATCAATTCCAATAGGACTGTAGCATAGTCTGGCAGCAAGAGCTACTAAATTCTCGGGATTTGGAGTGTGTTCTAATATGGAAACTTTAAGAGAAGCTTCTCTCATAATAAGCCTTTTGTAGAAGGAAGCATGTCTCCGTTAATTGTTATAGCCTCCTTAAGAGCCTTAGAAAAAGCTTTAAATATTGCTTCAACTATATGATGTAAGTCTTTGCCATATAGGACATTTACATGCATATTGATTTTAGCATTGTTAACTATAGCACGGAAAAACTCCTCAAAAAGATTAATATCAATGTCCTTTATAAATCCGTCAAAAGGAACTTTATAGACAAGAAAAGGCCTTCCTCCAAGATCTATTGTCACTTGACAAAGTGCTTCGTCCATTGGAATAGATGCAAAGCCATATCTTTTTATTCCTTTTCTTTCCGAAAGAGCTTCATCAATTGCTTTACCAATGACAATTCCTGTGTCTTCCATCAGGTGATGATAATCTACATGGATATCTCCCTTTGCAAATATTTTCAGATCAAAATTTCCATGAAATGCAAAAAGCTCAAGCATGTGGTCTAAAAAGCCAACGGATGTTTCAATTTGGTATTTTCCGCTACCGTCCAAATTAAGCTCAATTTCTATCTCTGTCTCTTTGGTTTTTCTAGATATAAAAGCTTTTCTCATTTCCTGTTCTCTAAAATTTTCCTTATAGTTTCTATAAAAGTTTTATTTTCTTCTTTTGTTCCCACAGTAACCCTTAATGCTCCTTTAATTGTAGATGAAAGGTTTCTTATTAAAATTCCTTCCTTTATCAGTTTCTCATAGATGTTCTTACTGTCTTTGACTTGAAAGAGTATGAAATTTGCTTCTGAGGGAAAAACTTTTATTCCTCTGATTTTTGAAAGCTCTCTTTGAAGATATTCTCTTTCTCTTTTAATATCTCGGATAAAGGTTTTTATCTCATCGTAAAAACTATTAAGAGCTTTAGCGGCAATGAATTGGGTAAGAGAATCCACATTATAGGGAAGTTTTACTTTGCTTACTTCTTTTAAAATCTCTTCGTTTCCAATCAAATAACCAATTCTTAAACCTGCAAGGCCTATTTTACTAAAAGTCCTTAAAATAAGAAGATTGTCAAAATCTTTTAAGAAAGGTAAGAAACCTTTTTCACTACAAAATGGCTGATAGGCTTCATCAACAACCACAATTGACGAAGTCTTACGGGCTATATCAATGATTTTCAGTATTTTGTCGGAGGAGAAAGTATTGCCTGTAGGATTATTGGGCGAACTTAAAAAAATTAGTGATGGCTTTTTTTCTTTTATTAAGCTCAAAAAGTCATTTTCATTTAAATCAAAATTAATGTCAAGCCCTGATTCTATTGTATTAACTCCAACTGACTGGGCAATTATTCCGTACATTGCAAAAGTAGGCACTGGATATAAAACTGGTCCTCCAAACGTAAGAATTAAATAGTATATAATTTCATCTGAGCCATTTCCGATGAGAATGTTTTTGTATTTGAGTTTAAGTTTCTTAGCAATTTGCTTTCTAAGTTCAATCGCTTCTGGATCTGGATATCGATTTAGAGGAATATTAATATCATCAACAATCTGAGAGATTTTTACTGGAAAGGGAGATTCATTTGCATCGAGCTTAATTTTACAGGGTATTTCAACTGCCTCATAGGGTTTAAGTTTCTTAATGTTTTCTCTTAAAATTTGCTGAACATTAAAATTACTCATAAATTTTTATGATAAAGATTATTTTAAATATTGTCAACTTTTAAAATTTAAGGCTATAATAATCAGTTATGGAAATTGCTTTTTTAAAAAGTATAGGCAAAAAAATTTTAAGAGAAATAGGCACTTTAAGGCCTCAATTTAACGATGATTCTCTCGGTACGGGAGCAGGCGGAGACACTACTTTTCCAATAGATAAGGTAGCTGAAGACATAATTATTGAAAATTTAGAAAAAGAGGGTCTGGATTGTAACATAATTGCAGAAGAAAGAGGAGTTAAAATTAACGATAATAGCCATTTAACTATAATTATCGATCCTATTGATGGAAGTAAAAATGCTGTCTCTGGAATACCTTTTTTTTCTACCTCTATTGCAGTAGCTGATGGAAAATATCTAGATAGTTTAAGTATGGGCTACATAATAAATCTTATAAACGGTGATGAATTTTATGCTGAAAGAGGTAAAGGAGCTTTTTTTAATGGCAAAAAAATTAAACAAAAGAGAGATAAAAAGACAATAATAGTTGCCTTTGAAGCTTCAAATCCTTATGGGGCTATTAAAAGAATTCTTCCTTTACTTAGAATTGCAAACAGAGTAAGGTGTTATGGAAGCACTGCTCTTGACCTTGCCTATCTTTCAATGGGTGCAATAAGTATTTTTGTTACACCTACTCCTTCAAGAATTTTTGATTTTTCAGCAGGTATTTTAATAGCAAAAGAGGCAAATGCTTGCTTGTCTGATATGGAAGGAAAAAGCATATATCAACTTCCGGTGATGTTTAACACTAAGACGAATCTTTTAGTTTGTGAAAACGAAATTCTTTATAAATCTGCTTTAGAGATTCTAAAAAAATCATGACGCATAACTCATCAACAAAAAAACTCTCTCTGGTTCTAGTTATAACTTTTTTAATCTTCACTGGCGAAGTGATAGGAGGGTTTCTAAGTAATAGCCTAGCTCTTTTAAGTGATGCAGGTCATGTTTTCACTGATGCCCTTGCTATATTATTAAGTTTAATCGCTTCAATAATTAGCCGCAGACCTTCAGGGAGTAAAGCTACCTATGGATATCAAAAGATAGGGATTCTTGCAGCGCTTATTAATGGAGTAAGCCTAATAATTATAGCTTTGATAATATTTATTGAAGGATACAGAAGATTTATAAATCCTCCTTCCATTGATTCATATATTATGCTTCCTGTTGCAGTCTTTGGTTTTATAGGAAATCTCTTAATGGCAAAAATTTTAGAACATAAACACGAAGATTTGAATCTAAAAAGCGCTTGGTTACATGTGATTGGGGATACAATATCCTCAGCTGCTGTAATCATTTCAGCATTGATAATAAAATTCACAGGATGGTTGTTGGTTGATCCTTTAGCAAGTTGGCTTGTGGGATTAATTATAATCTTTGGTGGAATTAGAGTTGTGAAAGAGTCTCTCTTAATATTTCTCGATTTTACTCCAAAGGGATTCAACTTAGATGAAATCGCCCATAAGATTAAAAACATTAAGGGAGTTAAAAGTATTCATGATATCCATATATGGTCAATAGGTTCTGGTATTTATGCCTTTTCAAGCCATGTGGTCGTTGATGTTGAATCATTAGAAGAAGGAGACAAAATTAGAATGGAAGTTGAAAAGCAACTTAAAGAATTGGGCATCAAGCACACAGTTATTCAAATTGAAAAAACTCCGTGTGAAAATAAAAATTTTTTCTGTGAAATCGAGAATTACAGAAAACATCATCTTCATTGATACTTATAAAAGGGTACAAATTTTAACCATTTCAAACATCATTTTATAATAGTAATCACAACTAAAGAGGGTATAATTTAAGAGTAACCGTTGCAAATAAATTATTTTGGTCAATAAAGTTTAACTGAATAGTTTTTTCAGCTTCTCTTCAATAATGAATTGCAAATTTAACTGCTTTCCCTCGAAATAGCGTAATCTCTTTAAATGATTTATGGACAATTTTTCTTGTATTTTATTGCAAACAAAATTAATACAAAAAACGTCTCTTGCAAAAAGGCAGCAGCCATTCTTTTTGAGAAAAAAGCATCTGTCAACAAACTCCTGCCCTTGTGGCATATGGACTCCAAAAAGCATGTTTACAAGCAAAAGTTCTGAGGAATACTTTAGCTCTATTCCACTTCCACAACAAGGTACCTCTTTGGTTCCGCATAAAAAGCATATCTCACTCATCCCAATGCTTCTTCTCTCTTTATTAGCCTCACTTATATAAAATTTAAGTTCATTTAAGAGAGTGTTTATTTCATCTGGAATACCTATCTGTTTGATGAGTTCATACTTACTCTTAGCTGTTGAAATTTTCCCATCTATACCTTTCATAATGAATATTTTACTGCATAACGATATCTTTTTTGTGAGTTACTGTTAAAAAAAGCATATCTGTAGTTCTTTAGTCCCATTATACGCCTATGATAAAATAAAAAATGCTATCAATTCAGAAATTCGAAAATGAAGTAGATAGAGGCCTTCCTGCCAGTATATATTTTTTTTATTCCGTCGAACCCTTTTTACTTTCTGAGATAATCAGGATTATAAAAGAGAGAATTTCACAAATATCGATTGAAACATTTGAATCTCCTGAAGATATAAAAAATGAAACACTAGTCAAAGAGACTTCTCTTTTCTCTCAAAAAAGGATTTTAATAGTACATAACTTTGAAAAATTTAAAAAATCAGAAAAAAAAATAGATTGGTTAAAAAAAATCACAGGTGCGATATCTTCATCTGTTACATTAATAATCCTGTGTAACTGCTCAGGAAAAGACATTAACGATGAAATCTCCTTCTTAAAAAAAACTAAGAATGCTCTTATCTTTAATCTAGAACTCTATGAGAGAGATTTGCCTGCCTGGGTATCCTACAAGGCATCTAAGCACGGAATTGGTTTCCAGAGGGAGGCTGTTTTCTATTTAATAGAAGTTACTGGAGGGCAACCTGGATTAATATCATCCGAAATTGAGAAAATTTCTATTCTGCTGCGAAAAAGAGATATTGATATTTTAGAACTTAGAGAAATTTTATCTGAGACTGGAGAGTATAAGGCCTTTGATTTGATAGAGGCAGTTAGAAAGAAAGATAGAATAAAAACTTTTAAAATTCTCCAAAACATACAGCAGTCAGATTATGACATGATTTTAGGTGCTTTAAACTGGCACTTCTCAAATAGAGAGGAGGGAGATTTGAAAATATATTCTCAGTTATTTAAAACAAATCTTGCCATACGACAAGGTCATCTGTGTAGCCTTGAGATGTTAATTTATAAACTTTTAAAGGATTAGGTTTTTATCCTGTTTGACCACTCGATGGCTTTGTTTATCAGCTGTTGTTCATCTACTAATTGATGCTTTCCATTTAATATTACAGGCTCTCCATTTACAAAAACATCCTCAATATCTGAAGACTTTGCAGAGTAGATAATTATTGAGCGGATATCATATACGGGTTGCAGATGGGCTTTGTTAAGATTCATTCTTATAATATCTGCCTTTTTACCCACTTCTAAGCTTCCGATTTGTCGTTGGAGACCTAATGTTTCTGCTGCCCATATTGTAAGCATCTTCATACATTTTTTTACATCCAGAACTGTTGGGTCGCTGGTTATGCCTTTTTGTACCTTTGCTGCTATAGAGATTTCCTCAAGAAGATCAAGGTTATTGTTACTAGCTGCCCCATCAGTTCCCATACTTACTTTAACACCCTTTTTTATCATCTTCGCTATGGGTGCAATACCACTAGAAAGTTTAAGATTACTCTCAATACAATGAGAGACCCCTACCCTATTCTCAGCCATAATCTCAATTTCCTCATCATTTAACCAAACACAGTGAGCTGCTGTGATGATTCCCTCAAGGAAACCGATTTCTTTGAGATATTTGAGAGGTCTTTTGCCATGCATTTTTAAGCATTCCTCTACTTCGTCTATTGTTTCACTCAGATGAATGTGAATGGGTGAATTTTTCTCTAAGGCAAGTTTTTTTGACTTAAGAAGTGTTTCTTTGCTGCATGTGTAGATTGCATGTGGAGCCACAGCCGGACAGATTAAATCGTCTTCCTTGTATTTTTCAATAAATGTCTCTGCTTTTCTTAAGTAATCATCTGGTCCATTACCAGCAGATGTCGGAAAATCAAGAATACCCTGACCAACAACGGCTCTTATACCCATTTTTTTGGCTGCTTGCGCAATAGATTCTGCATAAAAATACATATCATTAAAGGTTGTTATTCCATTTTTTAACATTTCAAGACAGGCAAGAGAGGTTCCATCAAATACGAATTCCTCACTTAGAAATTCAGACTCTCTCGGCCATATATGTTCAGTTAACCATCTCTTGAGAGGAATATCATCAGCAATGCCTCTAAAAAGAACCATCGCTGCATGGGTATGGGTATTGATTAAGCCAGGCATTAGAACTGACTGAAAATCTCCATGTCTCTCAAAAGTCCTTTCATCGTATTTACTTCTTATTGAATCTATCTCACCAATATCAACAATTCGTCCCTTCTCAATAATTATGGCACCATTTTCAATTATCTCATCGTTGCTATTCATAGTTATCAAATACTTTCCGTAAATAATTCTCCTGCTTGGCACTAAAATCCTCCCTTTAGATATTAACGAATACTGCCACAGTGGTGAATGCAAATACAGTCAAACTTATGTATCCGTTCATATTGAAAAAGGCTATGTTTAGTTTTGATAGATCATTGGGTTTAATGATAGAGTGTTCCCTAATAAATAGTCCAGCAACTATAGCCATACCAACCCAGTAGAAGATATTGAGTTTAAAAATAATTCCAGTAATTACTAAAAAAATCCATGAGATTAGATGAAAAAATCTTGCCATGCTTATTGCATTTTTAATTCCAAACATTTGAGGAATTGAATATAAGGCATGTTTTTTGTCAAATTCCACATCCCACAAAGCATAGAGTGTATCAAAACCAGCCAACCAAAAAATGACAGCGACAACAAGAGGAATTATTTCCCAGTCAAAGGATCCTCGAACAGCAATCCATGCTCCAAGAGGAGCAAGAGACAGAGCAATTCCAAGAACAAAATGGCATGCCCACGTGAATCTCTTTGTGTAGGAATAGATAAAAAGTATAAATATCGCCAATGGTGAAAGCTTAAAACACAAAGGATTTAGCATCAATGCTGAATAAATAAAAATAATTAGGCAGAGAATAGTAAAAAAAAATGCTTCCCACAGCTTAATTTTACCGGCAGGAAGCTCTCTGTTTGAAGTACGAGGATTCAGTGCGTCAATTTTTCTATCTATTATTCTATTAAATCCAAAGGCTGCAGCTCTAGCAGTCACCATCGCAACGGTTATCCAGACAATCTTTTCACTCTCTGGGAACCCTCCTGCTGCAAGTATGGCTCCTACAAAAGCAAAGGGAAGAGCAAAAACACTGTGTTCAATTTTTATCATTCTCAGATAGGCAATAGCCTTACTCACCAATAACATAACAAAATATTATAACATAGACCAACTTTCGATTCTAATTAAAAAAGTTGGTAGAAAATCTTTAATCAGCCTTGGTATTTCTCATGCTACTCACCATAAGAATTAACTAAATTGACCCTTTTTTAAATTTATTCTAAGAATTTTTATCTTAACCTCAACATTTGTAAATTTAATTTCATATGCTATACTTAATATCATGCGAGTTCTACTTACAGGTGCTACAGGCTTTATTGGAAGAAGGCTTTATGGCCGACTAGTAAGGAGGGAAGATATTGAGCTAACTCTTCTCGTTAGAGATAAAAGAAAACTCTCTCCAATTCCCCCTAATGTCAGAGTTATCGAAGGAGATACCTTTAACATAGATGCTCTCCATAAGGCAACATCAAACATTGATGTTGCTTATTATTTAATCCATTCAATGAGAGCTAAAAACTATGACCAACTAGACAAAGAGAGCGCAAAAAATTTTCTTCATAGCTGTATTAGTAACAGAGTGGAGAAAATCATTTATCTTGGTGGGCTTGGTGAAAAAGATAAATCCAGTCTTCACTTAAGAAGCCGAATAGAGGTCGGTGAAATCCTTAGTTCTCGTGAGAGAGAGATAAAAACCATATGGTTTAGGGCAGGGATGATTATCGGTGCTGGTTCCGCAAGTTTTGAAATAGTAAGACATTTAACCCAAAAAATTCCTATCATGATAACTCCAAAGTGGGTTAGAACCAAAACACAGCCAATATCTGTAAATGATGTTATAGACTATCTTGAGACTGCGATTTGGACTAATATAGAAAAAAATGAGGTTGTTGACATAGGAGCTGACTTAGTGTCTTTTGAAGAACTAATTAGACTAACAGCCAAAATTATGGGTTTAAGAAGACTAATAATTCCTGTTCCTCTATTGAGTCCGAGATTATCCTCCTACTGGCTTATACTTTTTACACCTGTTCCCTATTCTATAGCAGGCGAACTTGTTGAAGGGCTTCGCTATGAAACAACTTTAAAAAACTCCAGAGCAAAAGAACTATTTCCTCAAATTAATCCTACACCAATTAAAGATGCTATAATTAAAGCTCTTGATGAAACAATACAATCAAATATCATTAGTAGATGGTGTGACAGCACAACAAGTCTATTTTGTGACATATCTCAAAAATCAATGCAGTTAAGCGAAAGTATCCTTACATATGAAACCAGTAAACCTCTCCCCTCAGGTTTAGAAGAAAAAGTTTTTAAAGTTATTAAATCTCTGGGTGGTGATAAAGGCTGGTATAAATTCGACTTTCTATGGCACATAAGGGGGTTAATAGATAAACTTTTTGGAGGGTATGGGATTAATCGTGGTCGAAGAGATCCTGATGATTTAAGAGTCGGAGATGCTTTAGATTGGTGGAAAGTTATAGACATTATACCTAACCGAAGGCTTTTACTTTACTCTCAGATGAAAAACCCTGGAGAGGCCTGGCTCGAATTTTTGATAGAAAAAAATTCTCTTAAACTCACTGCATATTTCAATCCAAAAGGCCTTTTGGGGATTCTATACTGGAGATTAACCCAACCCTTTCATTACCTAGTTTTTAATGACCTTATAAAGAACATTGTAAGGGAAGCTACGAATAAATAAATTGAAATCTATTGAAATCTCCTATTAAATTTCAAGCCACTTTCCTCGTAAAACTTTGAGACAAAGAATTGTATTCCTCAGAGCATCTGTAAAAATTATTACTTTCCCAGCTATGGATATCTTTCTGTAGTTTATAAAATAAAGATTGACATCCTCTAATTTTTTTCAACAACAAAAAATGTCTCAAAAGGGATAGAATGAGAAAAGACAAAAAACGTCAAGTTGAAAAAATCCAGCAGATAATCTATGAATCTGAACTTCGAGGTAATTCCTTAGCTGATATATGCCTTAATTATTCTATCCTCAGAAGCACTTTTGACAAATAAAGACCTTTAAGATAACAGCTTGAGACTCAACAGGATCGAGCTCCCCTCTTCCGTCATTGCGAGCCCCCCTCTTCCGTCATTGCGAGCGAAGCGAAGCAATCTCGTCGTTGTCTTTTCGTAAACTTTACTTAGAGACTGCTTCGGGACATCGAGTCCCTCGCAGTGACAAAAGAAGGATGTCTTGCGAGGAGCGCAAGCGACGAAGGGATCTCGTTGTTCCTCCTACGTGGACGAAATGAGATTCCTCACTTCGTTCGGAATGACGGTGGAGGAGGAGTCATTGCGAGCGTCAGAGAAACAATCTCGTCGTTGCCTGTTCGTAGGCTTTACATAGAGACTGCTTCAGGACATCGAGTCCCTCGCAGTGACAGAAAGAGACTGCCACGGCCACTTCGTGGCCTCGCAGTGACATGTGAGGGGTGTCAGAAACTCCTTCGCCTCATCGAGAGGCTCACAGTGACAAAATGCATACGCTATGTTCTCAGAGATCACCTTCCTGCCTTTATTCTCTCCCTCATAGCATAAAGATTATGCATAGAATACAATGGACTAAAACCAGAAATCAACGGAGAGAGTATTCATCTCTTGATTTAAGTTTTATAGGTAAAGATTTTAATATTAATAAACGAAGCAAGAGAGAAATTGGCTTTAAGAAGCGTAAAAGACATTAGACTACATTAGGTGGGTGCGGAAAATATAAGTCTCTGAAATATTTAGTTTTTTTGAATAAAATATGGCCTAAAATGATGAAGTCGGGTGAAACAACATTTAACACTAATATTGGATTCGGCATTTCAATGAATACCATCCTGTAGAGAAAATTATATATAATTATATATATATATAATATAAAAATTTAATTAAAAAAAGAGGGAAGGTTTTATGAAAATTCCGAGAGTCATGTCTACCCAACATCCTGATAATGTTCGCCTTCCTTTTTTTGCTGAAAGTCCAGATATGTCTGGAGATGATGAAGTTCAAGAAGCCTATTATGCCTTCTCCCATCTAGGCTGTGATGAGCAGATGTGGGACTGTGAAGGAAAGGAAGTTGATAACTTTGTTGTAAGAAAACTTCTTACTAAATACGAGTATTTCTTCTCCCAAACAAAATTAGGGGAGGATGTTTTTCTTACTCTTAGAGTGCCTAACCCTGATGTGGAAAGGGAGGAAGCAAAAGTTCTTATTGAAACCCTTGAGAGTATACCGCGCTCTTCTGATGCTGCTAAGCTTTTCTATGGCAGGGATAAGGCTCCTATTTTTGAGATTATACTGCCAATGACTACTTCTGCGATAAGCCTCAATAGAATTTATTACTATTACAAAAATTTTGTTGTGGGAAAACAGAATCAGTTATTCTTTCCTGGGGATATAAATATAGCGGCATGGATTGGAAAATTTTTTCCGGAGACAATCAATGTGATTCCCTTATTTGAAACAAAAGAACATCAACTTGAAGCCCATAAAATTATAGGAGAATATCTTAAGGACAAGATTATTAAACATCAGAGAGTATTCATTGCGAGATCTGATCCGGCAATGAACTATGGTATGATAAGTGCAGTTTTGTGTAACAAAATTGCACTTCAACGACTAAGAAATCTATCGGAAGACTTAGGAGTAAAGATCTATCCGATACTGGGTGTTGGTTCTGCGCCATTCAGAGGACATCTTAAACCTGAGACTGTTGATATGATTCTTGATGAATACCCTGATGTTCAAACATTTACAATTCAGTCAGCTTTCAAATATGACAATCCTGTTTCTTCGGTGATCTCTGCAATAAACAAACTAAAGAATTCACAAATGAGAGATGGTCGTGTAATTGATGAAGAAAGAGGTATAGTAATAATAAACAAAGTTGAAAAAGAATATAAGAAAATAATTAAACACATTGCTCCACTTATTAATTATGTGGCAAGTTTTGTTCCTAAAAGAAGAATGCGTAAACTTCATATAGGATTATTTGGCTATCCAAGAGAGGTTGAAGGGATAAAGCTTCCTAGAGTAATCAGTTTTTGTGCTGTTTGCTACTCGATTGGTCTTCCTCCCGAAATATTCGGATTAAATAGTCTCTCTGAGGAGGATATCCAATACTTGAAGGAAGTCTATCCGAGTCTAACATTTGACATTCAAACAGCGATGTCTTACTTCAATGAGGAAATTTTCAGTCTTTTACCAGATGAGGTAAAAAATTTAATCAAAATTGACTGGGAGTATGAAACAAATATTGAGCACAGGGAGATTACCTCAAGAATAATTAGAACATTAAAAGAAGGAAAAAAATTAGATATTCAAACTATGATTGTAGAGGCAGCTCATATAAGAAGGTTCTTAGGATAAAGATTATCAGTTTTTCATTCTTTCTTCAATATGATTTACCCCTGTTTTTTGGAACATTATAAATACGAATTCTAAGTCTCTCATCTTTCATGCACCCAAACATTGAAACATTTTTCTTAAGCCCATCTTCATCACTATGAACTTAAAAACCACTGTAAATCAATGAGTTATCATCTACAAATTAGTCTACATGCCTTTTAAACTATTTTTAAACCATCCGATTTTCCTCTAACCGTCTATATTCTCCTCCTCCCTTGTTATCTCATTTGCGAGTCTGATCATCTCTCTATCTTCCGATCTATTTATGCAATTAGAACCTCTCTCCCTTTCTTTCATTGCAAGGCTTATCTTTTTATGTCATTGCGAGGAGCGCAAGCGACGAAGGGATCTCGTTGTTCCTCCTACGTGGACAAAATGAGATTCCTCACTTCGTTCGGAATGACGGTGGAGGAGGAGTCATTGCGAGCGTCAGAGAAACAATCTCGTCGTTGCCTGTTCGTAGGCTTTACATAGAGACTGCTTCAGGACATCGAGTCCCTCGCAGTGACATGTGAGGGGAGTAAGAGACTGCTTCCTGCCTTTATTCTCTCCCTCATAGCTCACTCTATCCTTTATCAATCTCATTAGAACCATGTATTTCGTTAATCGTGATACCCTCATAGCATAAAGATTATGTGTAGAATACAATGGATTAAAACCAGAAATCAACGGAGATAGTATTCATCTTTTAATTCAAGTTTTACAGGTAAAGATTTTTGTTATTAGTAAACGAAGCAAGAGAGAAATTGGCTTTAAGAAGCGTAAAAGACAATAGACTACATTAGGTGGGAAAGGAAAATATTAGTCTTTGAAATATTTAGTT